>JACOST010000004.1 GCA_016178705.1 Deltaproteobacteria bacterium
ACCCGGACGATCCGCAGCCAAGCACGACGCCACGTCGGAAACAGACCGACCGACCACAGCGAATGATTCACCCAATCCACGATCAGCGCCTCCCGAGACGGAGGCCATGCGGCCAAATGGTTTTTCTACAAGCTCGTTAGGTGAACCAGAGATGGCAAGCAGTGCTGTGAAGCAAGAAATGTTTGAAGCCGTCAAGGAGCGCATCCGCGACTCCGTTGCAATCCTCGCAAGCGATCAGGGCACCAATCAGTTTAGCGGGACATTTGTCGAGTTTTCCGGCGATTTGTTTCTCGCCACCGCAAGTCATTGCCTGTCCGACATTCGCGATTGGGACACTCTTCGCCTCGCGACCGCGCAGGCTGGCCCACCCGGAATTGCCGCAAAGGGTTTCCATCGGGCGCTGGTCGAGCCGCGTTCCGCAGACGAGATCCCCCGCGAGGACGTCGCAGTAATTCGAGTACCTGGAGACATGGCTGCTCGGCTCAGAGTGACACCGGTCCCTTGGGCGGAATGCAGCAGCGCGGATTTGCGACCTGGCGCACTCGTGGCCATTCTTGGGTTCCCGTGGAGAATGGTTTCTGTATTGTCCGATTCGCCCGTCATCCTGAAACCGGGTCCCTTTCTCTACGTCGCGAACGTGTCCTCTCGGAAACCACACCCCGACCGTGACGCTCTCAAGACACCGGTTGACGAGACGGTGGACGTCTTCATCGGGTATGATCCGAAAGACATAGCCTCCTCGTCAGATGGTGCGCCGCTGCCGGAAGTCCCTCCGTGCGGCCTTAGTGGCGCTGGTGTCTTCGTGGTTCCTCGCTTGGAGGAGTCTTCCCTTTGGACTCTGGGAAACATGAAACTCGGAGCGATCCAGTCTTCGTTTGCGGGTGGCAGCAAGCTATTGCGCGCCAAAAGGATCGAACTTCTCGGAGCGCTCCTGCGAGCGCTGCATCGCGGCACGGGTGGGAGTTCACCTAACAACCCGATCGAGACCGACGCCAAAAGCGGGCGCGGCTCATCGGGATAGCGTTATGCCGCTTCTCGATGGAGGGAGCACCACCCCAATGGCACTGCGTAACAGCCCCACAAGGCGAGTGCGTCGTGGCGACGCCCTGACGAGCCTAAGGTGGGCGCGATGAGCAACTACGATGAGGTCGCCCGCGACGTTCTCTCCGCGTGCGAGCCGTTGCCTCGGACGGCAGCCGTTGCGTTCGCGTTGAGGTGTGCCCGTCGTGCGACAGTCCACAACCCATTTGACGATGGTGGTGTCGCAGAAAGAGCGCTGAGGCTTGCGTCACAAGCAGCGGCTTCAGGGACCCCGGCGCCGGAAGCGCTGGAAGTCGCCGAAGAGGCGAGATCCGTGTGGATGCGAGAGGCCGCAATTGGCGCCCCCGATGTAGCCTGCGGACCACTCGCCGCCGAGTTTGCCGCCCGAGCGGCAAGCGCCGCCAACGCTAGGGCGGCGCTCGAAGCCGCCGCTCAGGCTGCCGCAGCGAATTTCGAAGGCTGGCGCCTCACGGGGGTGTGGACGGTCCCGTTCAAAGGTAGGGCTGAAGTATTTCGACGCAGGATGCTGCAAGAGGCGGCTAACCTTAGGGATTCCGCGGCTCGTTGTCGGTGGCAGGACGGCACGCCGGTTCCCGAATCGTATTTTGCGTTGTTGTCGACTTTCGATCTCGGCGCACTTGGCGACGACCCTGACGACCAAGGAATCGTAGAGATCGCGCGCGTTCTCGATCGCAAACTCTTCAGTGAATTCCTCCGATCCCCCGCCCGCCTCTACGAACTGAAACCGCGCGAGTTCGAGGAGCTCGTTGCGGAACTAGTTCATTCATTCGGGCTACATCCCGTCCTGACGAAGCGGACGCGCGATGGAGGTGCGGATGTGCTCGCACTTGATAACACCGACGGGACTCTCAAATTCCTGATCGAATGCAAGCGATACGGTCCTAGGAGACGAGTCGGCGTCGGTGTTGTGAGGCAGCTGGCCGGTGTAGTTATTGGACACGCTGATCCCAGACTTCCGTTAGGGGGATGCCCGCGAGGGATACTAGCGACGACGGCATGGTTCTCTGCGCCTGCGGAACAGTTTCTCAGGGACACGAGATGGCTGGTTGAGGGGCGGGATTTCGACGGCATAGTGGCGTGGCTAGAGGAGTACCAAGGCCTCTGCTTGGCGAAGTTGCGCCGAACTAAGTCGAACGTCTGGGCTCCCTCCGGGATTCGTGATGCTCTGGGGCATAACTCCGGCATGCAGCCGACGGCCTTCGGCCGCGGCTGATGCAAAGCGTTGGGCCGCAGGACAGCGCAAGGGCAGGAAGCGTAATTGCCATGGTCCCCTGCGGTCGTCGAGGGAGTTGATGCACCATGAAAATCTTGGTCACGGGTAGCAGTGGGCATCTCGGCGAGGCCCTGGTTCGCACCATGCAGGGCACGACACACCAAGTCGTCGGCCTCGACCGAACGGCGTCGCCCTTCACTGGGAGCGTGGGGACGATCACCGACCGCGACTTCGTGCAGCAGTGCGTGCAGGGCGTGGACGCCGTCATTCACGCGGCGACCCTGCACAAGCCACACGTCGCCACCCACACCCGACAGGACTTCGTCGATATCAACATTACCGGCACGCTCAACCTTCTCGAGGAAGCGGTGTCGGCCGGCGTCTCGTCCTTCATCTTCACGAGTACGACCAGCGCGTTCGGGCGGGCGCTGACGCCGCCGCCGGGTGCGCCCGCGGCGTGGGTGACCGAGGACGTGCGACCCGTCCCCAAGAACATTTACGGCGTGACCAAGACGGCGGCCGAGGATTTGTGTGAGTTGTTTCACCGCCGCCACCGGCTCGCGTGCCTCGTCCTGCGGACGTCGCGGTTCTTCCCGGAGGTGGACGACGATCCGACGGTCCGTAGGGTTTACGACGACGACAACGTCAAGGCGAACGAGTATCTCTACCGGCGAGTGGACCTCCAAGATGTCGTTGACGCTCATGTGCTCGCCATCGAGAAGGCCCCATCGATCGGCTTCGGGCGATACATCATCAGCGCGACAACGCCCTTCCAGCCCGACGACCTAGCCGACTTGCGTTTGAACGCCTCACAGGTGGTAGAACGGCGGGTCCCGGAGTACGCAGAGGAGTACGCTCGTCGCGGTTGGAAGATGTTCCCCGGCATCGAGCGGGTGTACGTGAATGAGCGTGCGCGGCGGGAACTGGGTTGGCAGCCCCGGTATGACTTCCGGCGAATCATCGATTGCCTGAGAACAGGGGACGCCCCCCGGAGTCCGCTGGCGCATGCGGTCGGGTCGAAGGGGTATCATGATCGTGAGTTTGCGGACGGCCCGTATCCCGTGTCGTAAGGGCCTGATCAGTCTGGAAAACGGACCGTGAACGCGACCCGTCGCCGCCCAACATCAAAGCAATGCAGCCGACGCAAAAGACGCGCGGCTCGTCGTTAAACCGTTCGGCCCGCAGTTGCGATGCGCCATAAGGGCATGACGTTGTCCATCGAAGGATCTGCGAACTGCCTTGCTCTGCCGCCACCTGCTTGGCGGCTGCTGCTCAGCCTGGCCGTACTCAAGCTCGCGCTCCACGTCGCGTCGACTGTGATGATCGGTTACGGCTACAGTGCCGACGAGCTCTATTTTCTTGACTGCTCGAACCGACTCGCCTGGGGGTACGTCGATCACCCGCCGTTCTCGATCGCGGCGCTCGGTGCGGTGCGTGCGGTTCTCGGCGATTCGCTGCTCGCGCTGCGGTTCACGGCAGCGCTGGCGGGCGCGACGGCCATCGTACTCGCCGGGCTGATGAGCCGAGAGTTGGGCGGCGGTCGCGCCGCCCAAGGGCTTGCAGGGTTGGCAGTCCTCGTCTCGCCGGTCGTGCTGTTCACCACCGGCTACTACTCCATGAACGCCATCGACCTCGCCGTTTGGACGCTGGCCGCCTATCTGCTGCTCCGGCTCCTCAACGGCGCCGACCCGCGGCTGTGGCTAGCGCTCGGTGTCGTCCTCGGTGTCGGCTTGCTCAATAAGTGGAGCGTGATCTGGCTCGGCATGGGCGTGGCGGTCGGTCTTATCCTCACCCCGCAACGGCGCTGGCTGCTTACGCCGTGGCCCTGGCTGTGTGGGTTGGTCGCGGCGCTGGTATCGATGCCGAACCTCCTTTGGCAAGCGCAGCACCACTGGCCGACGTTGGAGTTCATGCGCACCGGGATGGGTGACGTGATGGCCCAGAAGCCGCCGCTCGCCTTCATGCGCGAGCAGATCCGCGCCATGCATCCGGTGCTGGCGCTGCTCAGCGGCGCCGGACTCGTACAGTACTTCGGCAGCCCCGCCGGGCGGCCGTATTGCCTCTTGGCCTGGATCTGGATCACGGTCTTCCTGCTGCTCATGAGCAGCGGTGCGGCGCGGCCGTACTACTTGGCGCCGGCGTACCCCATCGTCTTTGCCGCGGGTGCCCTCGCCGTCGAGCGCCTGGCACGGCGGCGCAGGTGGAGATGGTTGCCCGCCGCGACGGCGGCCCTCATCGTCGTCGCCGGGGCGTTCTCGGCACCGTTCGCTCTCCCGGTGTTGCGACCCGAGCGCTTCCTGGCCTACGAGCGCACGCTCGGTATGTCGCGCCTGCAGACGGAGTTCGACGAAGGGGCGATGCCGCCGCAGTTCGGCTTCCAGTTTGGCTGGTACGAGTTGACTGACGCGGTCGCGCAGGCGTACGCACGGCTCTCACCAGATGAGCAGATGCGGGCCGGCATCCTGACCGAGACCTTTGGAGAAGCAGGTGCGATCAACTTTTTCGGATCTCACACCGGACTGCCGCACGCCATCGGCACGCACAATAACTACTGGCTGTGGGGGCCCGAGCCGTACTCCGGCGAGGTGATGCTCGCCGTCTCCAGCTCCGCGGATCGATTGAGTGAATGGTTCGGCGTCGTCACACCCGTGCAAGCGATCGACTGTGAATACTGCATGCCAGTGGTGCGCAGGAAGACCGTCTACGTTTGCCGCGCGCCGCGCCGGCCGCTGCGGGAGATCTGGCCGCAGCTCAAGAACTACAGCTAGAATGATCGGAACGAGTACATCAGTGCGGCCAGCAGGTCCGCCGCAGCCGAATTGTAGTTGGGCTGCGCGAGGCACCGAGCAGTGAGACTCGAGATCACCATAGACGTTGACGACGTAGATCGCGCAGTCGAGTTCTACTGCCGAGGCCTTGGCCTTGCCTTGGTCGAGCGCCACCCCGACTGGGCCCGGGTGAAGCTGAAGGAACAGACCTTTTGGATCATGAAGCTCCCGGCGGGAACCGCCGGCCTCATCACTCGTGACTATCGCCGTCATTGGACGCCCGTTCATCTCGACTTGATCGTGGACAACATCGACCAGGCGGTTGAGCGCGTGCTCGCTGCAGGTGGCCGTCTGGATGGGGAGATCAGGCGCAACGAACTTGAACCAATCGGCCGCCATGACGTGGCGAATCTCTCTGATCCAGCGGGGAACGGAGTTGACCTTGTTCAGCGGCACAAGTAGTCCGGTGGCGCCGCCCAAGCCGCTCGAGCGGACCGGCCACGAAGCTCGGTTGTCGCACGCGTCGGAGCGCGCCGGCCGCTCAGCGGCAATCCGTTAGCCGACTACAGATTGGAGCCGGCGCTGATGCGCGACAGTCCTGATTCTGCACCCATCGAACGCCTCTTGTCGGTGCTCAACACAATCGTTCGTCGCGATGACCTCGCATATGCCGAGGCGCCCCAGCGATTGTCGGGCGGGTACTCGGCTGACCTCTTTGCATTTCGCCTCGCCAACCCGCCTGACGGACTCGACGGCGCGCTTGTCGTTCGCCTCATGCACGACGACAGCGCCGCAGTGCGTGAGGCGGTCATTCAGCGAGCGGTGGCCGACCTCGGCTTTCCGGCACCCCGCGTGCGCATGAGTGGTGACTCGGCCGCCGGACTTGGCCGGCCGTTCGTGGTCATGGACCGCGCGCGTGGCCTCTACCCCGTGACCGTCTCTGGGCCTCGCAGCGCGTGGCGGGCGTTCCAGCGCATCCCTTTTGTGCTCGCCGACACGATGGCGGCATTGCACGCTCTGGATGCGCGCGTTGTCCTCGATCAGCTCACAGCTTCCGGCTGTGCCGCAGCACCGCTTGGAGCCGATGCGGTGCTACGGGAAATTGAGTCCCAGGTTCCCAATCTCTCCGGCGGCATGACCGGCCTCAACTGGCTGCTCAAACACAGACCAGCTCCACCCGCTCGGCCGGTTGTCTGTCACGGCGACCTCCACGCCTTCAACCTCCTTGCCGTAGAAAGCGAGATCACCGCCGTGCTCGACTGGGAGCTCGCCACCGTTGCCGATAACGAGTTCGACGTGGCGCGCACCGCCGTGTTGCTCAGCTTCGTGCCGGGCCAGATGTCCGCGGCAGTGCGACCAGTGGTCCAAGCTCTCGGACGGCGTGCGGCTCGGATATTCGGAGCTGCCTATGCGCGCTTCCACCACATCGATGACGTGTCGCTTCACTGGCATGAAGCATTACACTGCCTGCGCTTGATAGCAGTCGTCGCCAAGAATCGAGTTGACGCTGTGGGCAACCCCGTCGCCAGATTGTGGGAGCCTCTTGTGCCTGGCCTCGCGCGGCGCTTTGAGCGAATCACCGGCGTGTCCGTGAAGCTGCAGCTACGGAGCATCGCAGCTCACCTAGGAGGGTAGGCCGCGCAGTTATCGCACCAACTCCCCCCGCAGCTGATCGAGGTGATTTCTCGGTCCCTTCTGAAGGGTTCTGAGCAGTCTGCCCACTGTTCGAGCCGAGCGGCGGGCAAAAGCCGCTGCCAGCCAGGGACGGACACGTTCTCGATGAAGGTGGTGGGCGTCAGTCATCCCCGCGACGGGTAGCGGCAGCCAAAGAGATGGTAGCCGAGGGCATCCAGCTCATCGAACTGTGCGGAGGCTTCAGTCCCGTATGGGCTGGGAAGATCATCGAGGCGATCGAGTAGCCGTTCCGGTTGGCGTGGTCTCGTATGGCCCTGAGTCCATCGATGGAATGCACCGCCTGTTTTCGAAATGAGAAGCGCGTGATGATGCGAAGGACCCTCGCAGCTCAAGCCAATGAACGAACACTCCAGTCGTCCGTCATGCCCGCAATCTTCTAGCGGGCATCCAGGGGCGTGTGGCGGACCGGATGGATTCCCGCTCAAAAAACTGCGGGAATGACGACACGCGTTGGTTCATGGGCACTCCAAGCCGGCATCTTCACCAGTGCGGTGATGGCGAAGTCCTCGCGGCGATTGCTCGGGGTCCGTGGGCGGGGCTTGCGACAGCGCTGCCGGAATGATTGGAGCACTCTCCACCACAAAAGAGGATGGAAATGACAATCAGACCGATCCTGATCCTAGCGGTTGTGGCAAGCGTGGCAGTTGCCACAGGGTGCAGCGCAACTAAACGCGGCCCGTCTGCAGACACGATCTACACGGGTGGCGACATCATCACCATCAACGACGCCCAGCCTACAGTGGAGGCGGTTGCGGTGAAGGACGGCAAGATTCTCTCCATCGGTGCGCGCAGCCAGATTGACAGCGCGCACAAAGGAGCGACCACGACCGTCGTCGACCTTGCCGGCAAGACCTTGCTGCCTGGCTTCCTCGACCCTCACAGCCACTACTTCAGCGCGCTCTCCGTGGCCAATCAGGTCAACGTCTTCGCGCCGCCGGCCGGACCCGGCAAGGACATTCCCAGCATCGTTGCCGAGATCAAGAAATTCCGCGACGAGCAGAAGGTCCACAAGGGCGAGTTGATTCAAGCCTACGGCTACGATGACAACGCGATGCCGAACGGGGTTGGGCTGACTCGCGATGATCTCGATCTCGACTTCGCGGACAATCCCGTGCTGGTGGGGCATGTGTCGATGCACGGTGCCGTCCTGAACTCGGCGGCGATGAAGCAGTACGGGATTTCCGCAAAGACCAAGACCCCGCCGGGCGGAATCATTCTTCGCAAAGCGGGTTCCAACGAACCGGCGGGCTTGCTGATGGAGACGGCCTTCCTGCCGATCTTTGCTTCACTGCCCAAGCCGAACGCCGAGCAGGAAGTCGCGTGGAGTCGTGCCGGCCAGATGCTCTACGCCGCAGCCGGCATCACTACCGCGCAAGAGGGCGCCACGCACGCGTCGGAGCTTGCGCTGATGCAGCGCGCCGCCGCCGCGGGTGCCAACAGCATCGATGTGGTGGCCTACCCGTTCGTCACCGACTTCGATGCGGTGATCGAGAAGAACCCGGTCAACACGTGGGGCAAGTACGTCAACCGCGTGAAGCTCGGCGGCGCCAAGATCACCCTCGACGGTTCGATCCAGGGCAAGACCGCCTGCTTCACCACGCCGTACCTGACCGGCGGCCCGGGTGGTGAGAAGAACTGGAAAGGCGAGCCCGGATTCCCCGAGGACTACGTGAAGGCCTTCGTCAAGAAGGTCTACGACTTCGGTCTGCCTCTGAACGCTCACGCCAATGGCGATGCCGCGATCGACATGCTCTTGCGGGCGCACGAGTACGCCGCGGCCGGTGATCTCTCCAAGCAGCGCCACGTCACCGTCATCCACTCGCAAATGGTCCGGCCCGACCAGTTGGACAAGTACGTCGCCTACAAGATGACGCCGTCGTTCTTCACCGAACACGCGTACTACTTCGCCGATACGCACCTCCTGAACCGCGGCAAGGAGCAGACGTTCTTCCTCAGCCCGATGCGGGCCGCCATCGACAAGGGACTGCGGCCCACCAATCACACCGACTTCGTCGTTACGCCGCTCGATCAGATGCTCGTGATCTGGACGGCAGTCAATCGGATCTCGCGAAACGGCGTGGTCATCGGGCCGGATCAGCGGATCACGCCGATGGAAGCGTTGAAGGCGATCACCATCAACGTGGCGAACCAATACGGTGAGGAACAGTCCAAAGGTTCGCTGGAGCCCGGCAAGCTCGCCGATCTCGTGATTCTCGACAAGAATCCGCTGACGGTAGATCCCATGACGATCAAGGACATCAAGGTCGTCGAGACGATCAAGGAAGGAAAGACGATCTACAAGGCCAAGCGAGCATCATTACCTGCGCGGAGGGTTGAAGATTCGATGAAGATATTCATCGCTGGCGGTACAGGTGCTATCGGGCGCGTACTCATGCCATTGCTCGCGAGCGCAGGGCACAAGGTCGTAGCGCTTACCCGCTCCGCCGATCGCGCGTCGCAGCTCGAACGGATGGGCGCCGTAGCGGTCGTCGGCGACGTGTACGACCCGGTGCGTCTCGCTGCATTGGTCGTCGAGGCCGAACCGGAGGTCGTCATCCACCAGCTCACCGCGTTTGGAGCCAAGGACGCCGATCCGTTGGCGGAAACTATCCGGGTGCGCACCGAAGGCACGCGCAATCTTGTTTCCGCCGCGCACGCCGCTGGCGCGCGACGATTCATCGCGCAGAGCATTTCGTTCATTTGTTCACCGGGCGGCAGCGGACTTACCGACGAGGATACCCCGCTGTATCTCGATGCACCTCCGGCAATCCGACCCTTGGCTGAGGCCATCGCATCGCTTGAGCGTCAAACGCTCGAAGCGAACGGAATGGCCGCTATTGTCCTCCGCTACGGATGGTTCTACGGCCCCGGAACCAACTACGATCCCGAAGCGGCGATTCCGCGCGCCATTCGCATGGGCAAGATGCCGATAGTTGGCGCGGGCGCCGGAACCTATTCGTTCATCAACCTGCATGACGCCGCCGCAGCAACGGTGAAGGCGCTGACGCATGATGGGCAAGGCATCTACAACATCGTGGATGACTCGCCAGCGCGATTGAGTGAGTGGCTGCCGTTCGCCGCCAAGCTCCTCGACGCGCCCGCGCCCACTCACATGGACGAGGCTCTCGCTCGGCAGAAGCTCGGCGACATGCTGGTGTACATCATGAATGAACAACGCGGCGCATCGAATGCCAAAGCCAAGCGCGAACTCCAGTGGGAGCCGCGTATCCGCTCGTGGCGTGAAGGATTCAGCAGTATCTATGCAGCATCTCGCTGTTAGGCTACCCGACAAGCCGCTCACCGAACGACGCGCAGAAAAGAACGCGCGCTCTTGATGTTCGTGATCTGGACGGCAGTCAATCGGATCTCCCGAGACGGTGTGGTCATCGGATCGGATCAGCGGATCACGCCGATGGAAGCGTTGAAGGCGATCAGCATCAACGTGGCGAACCAATACGGCTAGGAACAGTCCAAGGGTTCGCGAATTGGGGTTGGCGCGATCACCGTCGACGATGTCATCGCTCGGCGCGCGATCGAACGACCAGCGCGCCGGCGCACGCAATGAGTGCGCAGGAGCCCATCATAGCGACCGCGATGCTGGTCGCCTGGGCGAGGATGCCGAGCGCGATTCCGAGAGAGATCTCGCCGAAGTACTCGGCCTGGGCGAGGAAGGATTGCACCGTCGCGCGCACGTCGCTGGTGGCGCGCCGGTTGACCCAGATCACGCTGACGCAACGGGTCACGGTCAACGAGATGCCGCTCACGAGCAGCACGCCCGCCATTGCGGTGATGTCGTCGGGCGCCACGGCGAGCACGATCAGGCCGAGCGCACCGATGATGCACGCCGCCGAATACACGCGCCGGCCGACGCCCACGCCGTCGATGCGCGCCTCGACGATACGGAGCGCGAGCGCGCCGACCGCCAAGGTGACGAGACCGAGGGCGGTGAGCCACACGATCGGAGCGGGTCTTTCGGGGAAGCCGAGCTCGACGAGCCGCTTGGGGAACAACCGACCGAACGCTTCCGCGGCACCGTTCACGAGGATCGTCGCGGCGAAGACGAGCAGGATCTCGTGATCGCGGCGCGCGAGGTCGACCCCACGGCGGAAGATCGACACCGACTTCCGCCAACGGTGTTCGCGGGTTGGGGTGAAGTGGTGTTCGGTGAACCGCGCCACGACGAACAACCCCAGCGCTAGCATTGCGAGACCGGAGACCACGATCGACGTGGCGAGGTTGGTTGCCCAGGCCAGCGCGCCGAACCCGACTAGGCCGGTGGCCGCTCCAACCTGCTCCCAGCGAGCACTCGCCGTCAACACTGCGGCCGTGCGCTCGGGTCGGTCGAGCTCATCCGTAAGCCACGCGACGTCGGCACCGCTTGAGAACGTCCAAGCCAGCCCCCACAACATCTGCGTCGCCACGAGTGCGGGGAAAGTCGTGACGAGCCCGGTGACCAGCATGCCGGTACCCATCACGAGATGCGCGATCACGATCGACCACTTGCGGCTGATCGTGTCGGCCATGACCCCGGTTGGGATCTCGAACGCCAGCGCAGTGAGGCCCTGCGCGGTGCCGATGAACACGAGCTGGAACGGGGATAGGTTGGCGTCGACGACGAGGTAGAGACTGGTGACGAGCCACCAGCCGCGGTGGAAGATTGCCCGCATGAACGTCCACCGAACGAAGGTGGCGGCGACGTCGCGATCGGGCATCGGAGTACGCTACATCACGGCGACTTGGTCGCAAACCACGCGTACGTCGAGAACGGTCGCCTCACTGGGATCATCGACTGGGGAAACGCGATGGTGACCAATCGGCGCTACGAACTTGGCAAGCTCTACTTCGACACGTTCTTTGCGACAAGGCGCTGTTGTGGGTGTTCCCACCGCCAGTCGTGCAAGCGACGCTACAACAGCGCCGCAGGAGTAAACTGAACCTGAGTGAGCGCTCCAACCGAACGTCATGCTGAGCCGGAGGCGAAGCCTCTCTCTGCACGGTCGGCTCAAGAGAGAGAGATCCTTCACTTCGTTCAGGATGACTGGGGGTCGTTGCCATTCGCCGTACCCACGGACCCGCGTTGACAAGCTTGGGACCCGTTGGTACCGTTCGCGAACGGAGCGGAAATCAGCATGCACGAGCAATCGGCCATCAGCCTATTTTTGGAAATCGCGTTGGCGCCGGACAACATTCCGATCGTCGGCATGATGTTCTTGGTCATGTTCTTCACCTTCATTGGCTTCCGCGAGGCACGCAAAAACGACGAGCTGATCGATCAAGGCCGCGAAGACGAGATCCTCCGCAAGATGCAGGACTAGAGGCGAGGAGTAGCTTCGCATGCCGTTTACGATCATTGCTGAGGACTGCACCGGCTGCACCGCCTGCGAGCAGCGGTGTCCCACGAAGGCCATCAGCGGCGCGCCGCGCATGGTCTATTTCATCGAGCCTGCGCTGTGCATCGATTGCGGCGCGTGCGGCGTCATCTGCCCCGACGACGCGATTCTCGACACCTACGGTAACGTCACCCACGTGCTGAAGAAGCACGAGCGCCCGATTGCCATCGTCCACCCCGACAACTGCAACGGCTGCGGCGTGTGTATCGATGTGTGTCCGTTCGACTGCATCTACCCGTCACCCAACAACGGCCCCGAGTACCTCGGCAACGTCGAGGTGAACGAGAGTAGCTGCGTCGGGTGCAAGCTGTGCGAAGAGGTGTGCGGCTGGGAAGGCATCTACATCATGCCGGCCGGCGAGAAGGGTTCGTTCCTGGAAGGGCTCGGCCCCGAAGCCGAAGAGGCGAACGCGGGCTGAGATAGTTGTTGCGCGTGACGATGAACGGGGAGCGGACACGCTCCCCTTTTTTTTTTGCCCGACTATCCGTCTGCGTTGGTGACCGCTTTTGCGGGCGCGACCGGTTTCGCGTGCGCGGCGGCTTCCTGCAGGTGCTTCTTGGTGTCGTCCGTCAGCAGTCCGTTGGCCTTCAGCCCCTGGGTTCGCTGAAACGCCTCGATCGCATTGACGGTGACCGAATCGATCTTGCCGTCGGCGTCGCCTTGATACTCGTTGAGCCGAGCGAGCTGCTCTTGCACCGCCTTGATGTCCGCAGCACTTGCCTTCTGCTCCAGCGCAATCGACTCGACATCGGGGATCGATGCCTTGATCTTCACCGCTGCGTCGCGCCCGCGCGCTTCGACATCCTGTTTGCTGCAACCGCTGCACGCCACGAGAAGGACCAACACTGCTAAAAATCGACACGCCATCAGATCACCTTGTTGAGCGGATATTCGATGATGCCCACAGCCCCATGCTTGATCAGCTTCGGAATCAACTCGCGCACCACCGGCTCGCTGATCACGCTCTCGACGGCGTACCACTCGATCCCGTGCAACTGCCCGGTCTGAAACAGCGGCGACACCGTCGGGGCGGTCAGACTGGGGATCATCGCGATGACGTCCTGGAGGTTGGCCTTCGGCACGTTCATCTTGATGCCGACCTTGTCTTCCGCCGCCAGCGCGCCTTGCAGCAGCAGGCTGAGTTGCTCGATCTTTTCGCGCTTCCACGGATCGGCGAGGGCGGCGCGATTGGCGATGACTTGCGGGTTGGATTCGAACAGTTCGCACACCACACGCAGCGCGTTGGCGCGCAACGTCGAGCCGGTTTCGGTGACCTCGACGATGGCATCGACCAGTCCGTCAGCCGCCTTGGCTTCGGTGGCGCCCCACGAGAACTCCACTTCGACGGGAATGTTCTGCTCGGCGAAGTAGCGCTTGGTGTAGTTGACCAACTCGGTCGCGATGCGTTTACCCTTGAGGTCTTTGGCGCTCCGCACCGGCGACTGCTCCGGCACCACCAGCACCCAACGGGTCGGGCGGAAGCTCGCCTTGGAGTATACCAGGTCGCAGATCACTTCGACCTTCGAGTTGTTTTCGAGAATCCAATCCTTGCCGGTGATGCCCACGTCGAACGTGCCATCCTCGACGTAGCGAGACATCTCCTGCGCGCGCACCAACGAGCAGCGGATCTGGTCGTCGTCGATGCGCGGGAAGTAGCTACGGTCGCTGATGCTGATCTTCCACCCGGCCTTGCGGAACAACTCGATGGTCGTCCCTTCGAGACTACCCTTGGGCACACCTAACTTCAGGAGACTCATGCTTCGATCAACCGGCTTTTCCCGGGTACATCTCGGCCGGATCGCGCAAGCGCTCGGCGGTAACGCGCCAACCGGTCGGTTCGACTAGGCGAAAGAAGCAGTTGCGGTACCCTTCGTGACATGCTGGGCCGCGCTGGCGCACCTTCAGCAACACGGCGTCCGCATCGCAATCGACGCGCACTTCGACGACTTCCTGGGTGTTGCCGGAACTCTCACCTTTCACCCACAAACTCTGGCGCGACGTGCTGTAGTAGCACGCGGTCTTGGTGGCCAACGTGCGCTCCCACGCCTCGCGGTTCATGTAGGCGAGCATGAGCACTTCGCCGTTGTCGGCGTCCTGCGTGATCACGGTCAGCAAGCCACCGCGCTTGTCAAAATCCGGTTGCGGCATTCGTCACTCCGGCGGCGGTCGTAACACAGCATTATCGGCCACGCAACGAACTCGCGGCGCCCAGCTTGCCACGAACGACGAAGCGATTCGCGCGATTTGCGCGATTTGCGCGGTTTGGGCGGCCTCGCTAAGGTCCGCGCGCAAAGTGGAGGTGTGCGCAATGAAACTCGTGGAGATCGCGCAACGAATCGGCTGTGAGCTGCGCGGCGACGGCGCGGTAGAGATCACCGGCACCGCCCCGATCGAAAACGCCGGCCCGGGCCAACTCACCTTCCTCGCGCACCCACGCTACGGGCAATTTCTCACCACGACCCGAGCGTCGGCCATCATTCTCGCGACCAGTGCTGACGAGGTGGCAATCCCGTCCCTCCGCGCCGCCGATCCGTACCTCGCGTTCGCCAAGGCGTTGGGCCTGTTCTATCAACCACCGCACTTCATCCCTGGCGTTCACCCAACCGCCGTCGTGGCGACCAACGCGACGATCGGCGCTAACGCCGCGATCGGACCGTACGTCGTCATCGGCGAACGCACCACGATTGCCGCCGGCGCTCAAATCGCCGCCCATGTCGTGATCGCGGAAGACGTCATCATCGGACGGAACTTTACCGCCCATTCGTTCGTCAGCGTGCGCGAGCGGGTCCACATCGGCGACGGCGTTACGCTGCAGAGCGGCGCCAAGATCGGCGGCGATGGGTTCGGCTACACTGCTGACGAACACGGGCAGATCATGAAGATCCCACAGACCGGTCGGGTGGTGATCGAGGACGAGGTCGAGATCGGGGCCAACGCGACCATCGATCGCGCCGCCGTCGGCGACACCATCATTCGCCGCGCCGCCAAGATCGACAACCTCGTGATGATTGCGCACGGCTGCGACGTCGGATCGGGCGCGATGCTCGCCGCGCAGGTCGGCATCTCGGGCAGCACCAGAGTGGGGCGGTTCGTACGGATGGGCGGACAGGCCGGCAGTGCCGGCCACCTCACCATTGGCGATGGAGCGCAGATCGCGGCCCAAAGTGGTGTCCCGAACGATGTGGCCGCCGGGGTTACGGTCGGCGGCTATCCGGCGGTCGAGATGCAGGTGTGGCGGCGCATTTCGGCCGCCCTGCCCCGTCTGCCGGAGCTGTTCCGTCGCGTCCGCCGGCTCGAGCGCACCGCCGCGGAGAAAGGGTGACTGAGCCCCGCGCGAGTACCGCCAGGGAATAAATTCCCTGGCTGAATCGAAACCAAGTCCACTGAAGTGGACTCCCCAAGGCTGTCGGCTTGAGCTTTCCTGCACATCGCACATTCACCCGCCTTGACCTTGGCGGGTCCGTTCGGTACCTTTCCCGCGCTTTTCCACCTGGGATACCCGTGTGAAATTTCACGTTCGCGATATCGAGGCCGCGGCCAAGGAGCGGCGCTTTGACGAGCCGACCCAGGAGCTCGCCCGCTTGCTGGCGGAGCCTGTGCAAGATTTCCGCCTGCCGGCGCTGCTGCCGGTCACCGTGTCATGCTATCGCGCCGGCGACGACCTTTTCTTCGGAGGTCGCGTCGATGGCGACATCATCGGCCGTTGCTCGCGTTGCCTTGAAGAGTATACGTTCCCGCTCGCGCTCGATTTTTCTTTCGTCTACACGCCGCACCGTGAACTCGGCGAGGGACGCGAATTGGAAGCCGACGACACCGATCTGAGTTACTACGAAGGCGACGAGATCGACCTCTCGCCGCTGCTGCACGAACAGATCATGCTCGCGTTGCCGACCCGACCGCTGTGCCGCGAAGAATGCGCCGGCCTGTGCCCGCAGTGCGGCGTCAACCGCAACCTGACACCGTGTGACTGCCACGAGGAACGCGGCGATCCTCGATTGGCCGTATTGCGTACACTGAAAGTTCATCCCTAAGCGTCCAAATCCGGCGGGCAGCCCTCGCTGCCATCAATCAGAAGGAGTTCACACCCATGGCAGTTCCGAAACGGAAGACCTCTCACTCAAAGAAAAACCAGCGGCGCGCACACGACGCGTTGACGGCGCCAGCGCTGTCGACCTGCCCGGACTGCGGCGAACCGACCTTGCGCCATCGCGCCTGCTCGCGTTGCGGCTCGTATCGCGGCCGCAAGGTCATCGAGGGCAGCGCGGAGTGAGTGCGTTTGCCCGTGAGCCCGCTCGCCGATCAGGTTGCGTTGGTCACCGGGGGCTCGCGCGGCATTGGCCGCGCGATCGCACAGCGCTTAGCCGCCCAGGGCGCGCGCGTAGTCATCACCTACGTGAGCAATCAGGCAGCCGCCGATGAGTGTGTGCGTGCCATCAAGGAGGCAGCGGGCGACGCCGAGGCCGTGCAGTTCGATGTCGCCGATGGTGAGGCGACCGGCACCGCAGTCACCGAGTTGGTCGAACGCTGCGGGCGGCTCGATGTGCTCATCAACAACGCCGGCATCACCATCGACACGCTGATTCTGCGCATGAAGGCAGACGACTGGGACCGCGTGCTGGCGGTGAATCTCCGCGGCGCGTTCAACTGCACCAAGGCCGCTGCCCGCACAATGGTGCGCGCGCGCTACGGGCGCATCGTCAACATCACCTCGGTGATCGCCGAGATGGGCAATGCGGGTCAAGGCGCCTATGCGGCGGCGAAGGCCGGGCTGATCGGCTTCACCAAGTCGATGGCGCGCGAGTTGGCCGCCCGCAACATCACCGTCAACGCCGTTTCGCCCGGATTCATTGAAACGGAAATGGTGCAGCGCTTGCCCGAGACGGTGCGGGCGGAGTATCTCAAGGCCATCCCGGCGGGCCGACTCGGCACGGCGGAAGAAGTGGCCGCGGCGGTCGCGTTTCTCGTTCAGCCGGAAGCCGGCTATATCACCGGCCAAGTGGTGGGCGTGAACGGCGGCCTCTACATGTGAGCAAGGAGGGAGAGCGGTATGGCGTCAGCGGTTGAGGACAAGGTGAAGGCCATTATAGCGGAGCAACTCGGTGTCGGCCCGGAAGAGGTCACGCCGGACGCGTCCTTCATCGAAGATTTGGGTGCCGATTCGCTCGACATCGTCGAGTTGGTGATGGCGCTCGAAGAAGAATACGACCTCGAAATCACCGACGAGCAGGCGGAAAAGATCCGCACGGTGCACGACGTCGTCAAGTTCATCGAGGACAACAAAAAACCCTGAGCCACGTATCCGGGCGCACCGCATCGCCCCGGAGATCAGGTTCAACACGAGACGACGGGCACCGCCGTGAGTAGTCAGCGATGAGTAGCGCATTGCAGCAGACCGATCCGGAAATCTTCGACGTCATCCGGCGCGAGACCGAGCGCCAGCAGCACAACCTCGAGCTGATCGCGTCGGAGAACGTCGTCAGCCGCGCCGTGCTTGAAGCGCAGGGATCGATCCTCACCAACAAGTACGCCGAAGGCTATCCGGGCAAGCGCTACTACGGCGGCTGCGAGTTCGTCGACGTGGCCGAGCAACTAGCCATCGATCGCGCCAAGCAGTTGTTCGGCGCCGACCATGTCAATGTGCAGCCGCACTCGGGCTCGCAGGCCAACATGGCGGTGTACTTCTCCCAGCTCAGTCCGGGCGACACGATCTTGGCGATGGACCTCAGCCACGGCGGTCACCTGACTCACGGTAACCCGGCGAACTTCTCGGGCAAGTTCTTCAAGGTGATTCCGTACGGCGTGCGCCGCGAGGACGAGCGGCTCGACTACGAGGCGATGCGCGCGCTGGCGCGTCAACACCGGCCCAAGATGATCGTCGTCGGCTACAGCGCCTACCCGCGCGCGATCGACTTCGTGCCCTTCCGCGCCGCCGCCGACGAAGTCGGTGCCGTCATCATGGCCGACATCGCTCACTTCGCCGGCTTGGTCGCGGCCGGCATTCACGCCTCACCCGTACCTCATTGCGAGTTCGTCACCACCACCACGCACAAAACCCTGCGCGGCCCGCGCGGCGGCATGATCATGTGCCGCGAAGCATTTGCGAAGAGCCTGAACTCATCCGTATTCCCGGGCAATCAAGGCGGACCGCTGATGCACGTGATCGCCGCGAAGGCGGTCGCGTTCCAAGAAGCCCTCAGCCCTGGCTTCAAGGCCTATCAGCAACAGATCGTCAGCAACGCCAAGGCGCTCGCGGCCGGACTGATGCGCAACGGGTTCAAGCTAGTGTCCGGCGGTACCGACAATCACCTCATGCTGCTCGATCTACGCGCCAGCGAACTCACCGGCAAGATCGCGCAAGAGACACTCGATCAGGCGCACATCACGGTCAACAAGAACACAGTCCCGTTCGAAACCCGATCCCCGTTCGTCACCAGCGGCGTTCGCATCGGCACGCCGGCAGTGACCACCCGTGGGATGAAGGAACCAGAGATGCAAACGATCGCCGACCTCATCGCCCGCGCGCTGCAAAGCGTCGGCGATGAATCGGCGCTCAAGCGCGTCGCCGACGACGTCATCGCGTTGTGCGCAAAGTTTCCGATCGGGATCGGTTAACGGATCGCGCTTGAGCCGCCGGCGGCACGGCGCGGCTGGTGGGGCGTCGGCTCGAAGCGGTTAGACCGCACCTGGGGTAACAACGCCATCCCTCACGACACAGTAATGAATCGACAGGCCGTGGTATTGTGAAAGCACGCGAAGGGTCGGCACGAAGGCTCGATGCGGTTCCCCATCTAAGGCGATAAACAACTGGATCTGCTCGGGTGCGATGCCAGTGCCGGCATACATCGCTGCCCATGCAGTCGGGCCAGGCGAAAGCCCGCCGGTAAGGGCCTTTGGAGAGATCTTTGTCGTGCTTCGTGAGCGCTCTGGATGCTGCTCAGCGTACCACCGCAGGAAGGCTAAGCCCGCACTACCAAGCATCAGGGCGCCGGCGTAGTACATCAGCAACTGCCCCACCACCTTAGCCGCGGCATCTTGTGCCGCAGTCGCCTTCGCCTCAACAAGGACAAGGCGCGTCTGACCAGCTATGGGTAGGAGGATGAGGTCAACCAACCCACACGGTTCCGCGACGCGACAGCGCCGAATCGCAAGGGCCCCAGGGTATCCGATGGCCTCGGGGCTTGCCATGATTGCGTTCTCGATCGCCGCTTCGCGAGACACCACTGGAGCCACGTCGCTGCTAGCCATGCCTGCTCCTCGCCATGTTGGTGCTGTCAACTTTGGATTCGGCGCATCCTTGGATTCGGCGCATCCAATGACATCCCGTACCCCCGCGCCAGACAGCCGCTGCGATTGAGCACCGGCGTGGGATATTCAAGGCCGGAAGGACCGCTGCCAGCCGCGCTCTCGATCCGCATTCGGATGCTTTCGCGTCACAGCGGCGCCTGCGGCTCGCCGGCAGCCCGGTCCCGCGATCTCCATTCCCGCTTCCTTCGTTCACGCCGACGCGCGGCGGCGGTAGAGCGATGCCAGGAATTCCTGATCGGGCGCGAATTGCTCACCGCGCGTGACGATCGTATCGCGCTGCCGGTGCGTGTCGTCGTGCTCCGGGTAGTCGATCGTGTAGTGCAGGCCGCGGCTCTCTTTGCGCGTGATGGCGGCGATGATGATCAGTTCGGCAACCAGCGCAATGTTGCGCAGCTCGATCAGGTCGGCGGTGACCTTGAAGTCCCAGTAGTATTGCCGGATCTCTTCCTGCAACAGCGTGATGCGCTTGAGGGCGCGCGCCAGGCGGCGATTCGAACGCACGATGCCGACGTAGTTCCACATCAGCCGGCGGATCTCGTCCCAGTTCTGGGTGACGACGACCGACTCGTCGCTGTCGGTCGCGGCGCCCGGATTCCACGCCGGACGGTCCGGTGGGGTCGCGCGATCAACGGCAATCAAGGCGACCGCGTGGCGCGCGGATCGGTGACCGAACACCATGGCTTCGAGCAGCGAATTCGACGCCAGCCGATTGGCGCCGTGCAGCCCGGTCATTGCCACTTCGCCGGCGGCGTACAGCCGGCGCACGGTGGTGACTCCGTCCGCATCGGTGAGCACGCCACCGCAGCAGTAGTGCGCGGCCGGCACTACCGGAATCGGGTCCCTGGTGATGTCGATGCCGAACTCGAGACAGCGCGCGTGAATGGTCGGAAACCGTTCGCGCACGAAGGCGGCACCCTTGTGCGTGATGTCGAGATAGACGTGCTCGAAGCCGTACACCTTCATCTCGCTGTCGATGGCCCGCGCAACGATGTCGCGCGGCGCCAGCTCGGCGCGCGCGTCGTAACGTTTCATGAACTCGACGCCGTCAGGTCTTCGAAGCACCGCCCCTTCGCCGCGCAACGCCTCGCTGATCAAGAACGACTTCGCCGCCGGGTGAAACAGACACGTCGGGTGGAACTGGATGAACTCCATGTTGGCGATCGGCACGCCGGCGCGATACGCCAACGCGACGCCGTCGCCGGTCGCGATGTCCGGGTTGGTGGTGTAGAGGTACACTTTCCCTGCCCCACCGGTCGCTAGCACCGTGGCGCGCGCGCGCAACGTTTTGATTTCAGCGGTACGCTTGTCGAGCGCGTAGACGCCCCAGCACGACGGCGTGCCGATCGACGGATCGGACTTGGCATCAATGAGCAGATCGATGGCAATATGATCTTCGAGCACGGTGATCGCCGGCGTGCGCCGCACCGCCTCGACCAACGCGCGCATGATCTCTTGGCCGGTCGCATCAGAGGCGTGCAGCACGCGACGACGCGAGTGGCCGCCTTCGCGCCCGAGGTCGTACTCGTCCTCCTTGCCCGGGCGCAGCGAAAAATGGATGCCGCGCGCGATGAGGTCGCGGATGCGGTCGGGGCCTTCGCAGACGACGATCTCGACGATGTCGCGATGACACAAGCCAGCCCCTGCGACCATGGTGTCCTCGATATGCTCGTCGAACGAATCCTCGGGACTCCACACCGAGGCGATCCCACCTTGCGCATGCGTGGTGTTGCTCTCCGGCATGCCGGTCTTGGTGAGCACCAAGACCGACCCGTGCGCCGCTGCTTCGAGAGCGAAAGTCAGCCCCGCCAATCCACCGCCGATGACGAGAAAGTCCGCGTCCATCGCCCCTTCTGTGCTCTCCTATCCGCCCTGCCGAAGCCGCGAGATGTCGCCTCGCATATCACACGGTGTACACGGCCAAGGCAAGCCGAGAAAGAAATCGGTTGACCACACCGGTAAAACTTCGTAGCCTTCGACACAATGCGGAGGGGCATACTACTCATTGTCGCTGTTTGCCTGTGCGCCACCGCCGCGCGCGCCGATATCTATATGTATCGCGACCGCGCCGGGGTGTTGCACTTCAGCAACGCACCCTCCGAGCCGGCGTACCGGCCCTTCGTGCCCGACTTCAGCGGCTGGGTGCGCCGGATGGGGCCGATCGTCGACCGCGAGCGTTACCAGCGCTACGACCAGATCATCCGTGACGCCGCCCATCGCAATGGGGTCGATACCGCGCTGGTGAAGGCCGTGATCCGCGCCGAATCCGACTTCGTCCCGCAAGCGCTCTCTCCCAAAGGGGCGCAGGGGCTGATGCAACTGATGCCGTCGACGGCGCACCGGCACAACGTGTGGCGAGTCTGGGAGCCGCGGCAGAACGTCGAAGGCGGCGTGCGCCATCTGCGCATGCTGCTCGATCGCTACAGCGGCAACATTCGGCTTGCGGTCGCCGCCTACAATGCCGGCGAGAAGGCGGTCGACAACTACGGCGGCGTGCCACCGTATCCGGAGACGGTCGAATACCTCGCCCGCGTGCTGCGCTTCCGCGATCACTACCTGCGCGCGCAGTAGTTCCCCCCTGGCCGCGCTCTAGCCTCACGCCTGCAGTCATGGTAGCCGACGCGAATGGCGCGGTTGCCGAATCTTCTGTCGCTGTTTCGCATCGCGCTGATTCCTGTGCTGGTGTGGCTGCTCACCGATACCGGACGCGGGGCCGCGCTGTTGGCCGCGCTGGTTTTCTTTCTCGCCTGTTTGAGTGATTTCTTCGACGGCTGGCTCGCCCGCCGGCACGGCATCATAACCACGCTCGGCAAGTTTCTCGATCCGCTCGCCGACAAACTGATCGTGATGGCCGCGCTGGTGATGCTGGCGTGCCTCGACCGCCAGCCACGCGTACCGGCGTGGATGGTCGTTCTGATCGTCGGGCGCGAACTGGCAGTCACCGGACTACGCGCCATCGCCTCGGGTGAGGGCGTCGTTCTCGGCGCCGAAGAGCTCGGCAAGTACAAGATGATCTATCAGATGTTCGCGCTCTGCGGGTTGTTGCTCCACTACCGATTTCTCGGCGTCGATTTCCACGGCGGCGGAATGTATTTCCTGTGGATCTCGTTGGTGATCAGCCTGTGGTCGGGCATCGCCTATCATGTGACCGTCGCTCGTGCCGTGCTGCAATCGCGCCCGCCGGCGGGAGCGTGAAACGCCGGATGTTTCCCTTGCAAAACCGACTGCCGACAGCAATAGATCAACGTACAAGGAGTATCTGTGCAACACGAGACCACCATTTCGAACCCAGGCATCGATCTTGCGGACAACACCAGCATACCTCCGCGGCCATTGTGGCGGCGCGCGTGGGATGGTTGGATGCGCTTCGCGCACGTCCTCGGCGTCATCAACACCCGCATCATCATGTTCATTTTCTTCTTCATCCTCGTCCTGCCGGTCGGATTGGTGCTGCAGATGCTGCGCGACCCGTTGCACATCAAGCATCCGCCAGACACCAACTGGGTGCCGCACCCGCATGACGCCCACGGTCTCGACGGCGCCCACCAACAGTTCTGAGAGTCGTCTGAGCATCCTCGGCTTGCTGGGCTTGCCCGGCTGCGTTGGCCTCTGCTAGGCGCAGCCGATGCGCTGGTGGGAATGGACGATACTGCTGAGCCTGCTCGTGCTAGGGGCGGCCGTACGGTTTGACCAGCTCGGCAAGGTCGGACTCTCCCTCAACGAAATTCGCGACGCGCTCATCGCGGAGCAACCGCTGACTCAACTGCCGGCGGCTGTCGCGCAACAAACCGGCACCACACCGCTGCCGGCGATTCTCACACACATCGCGCAGCACCGCTGGGGACGTACGGAAACCACGGCGCGTGCATCGGCGGCTCTGTTCGGCAGTGCGACGATCCTCGCCGTCGGCCTCGCGGGCAGCGTTTTGTTCGGCGCCCCGGCACTGGTTGGCGCGGCACTACTCGCGCTGGCGCCCGCGCACATCGCCGCATCGCGCGAAGTGCAAGCGGCGGCACTCGCCGGCCTGCTGGTCGTCGGACTCGTCACCTGCGCGTGGCGAGTTCTGCAGCAACCAACCTGGCGGAAGACGCTGGCCTTCGCGGCCATCAGTACCGCAGCCTTCTACAGTCACTACGGCGCCGTACCGGTACTGGCGGCGATACTCGTGGTCGCAACAGTGGCGGCCGCGTTCCAGCGAGATATTCGCCCAGCCACCGGGCGCCTGTTCGCCGCCTCACTAGCAGCGCTCTTCGCCTTCGCTCCGTGGCTGTGGCTCGATGCCCAAGCCGGTCGCGGCTCGGTGATGTACGTTCCACACATCACCACCGACACCTTCACCGGTCTCGTGCGCGCCTTCACGGTGGACGACCGCCCAGTGTCACCGGCGTGGGTGATTGCCGTGGCGTGCGCCGCCGCCGCGGGCGTCGCGCGGGGGGTATTCGAAGCGCGCCTGGCTTCGAGCCTCGTCACGATGAGCGTAGTCGCTACTGTTGCGACCACGCTGGCGGTGACCTATCAGCTCCCCCACCCGTTCGATCCTCACCAAGTCCTACTGCTGTTGCCGCTCTACCTGTTGCTCGCGGCGCGCGGGTTCGAGTGGCCGTTGCAGTTGATCCGACCACCCGCACGACCATACCTACGAGCCGCCGTCGCACTGGCGATCATCGTGCCGAATCTGCTCGTGCTCCGCGGGCCGGCGGCGACGCCGCTACCCGACTGGCGCACAGTCGCTGCCGTGGTCGGCAACAACGCATGGTCGGACGACGCGGTCGCAGCGCCGGGCGCGCGTGAGGCGTTGCTCTTCTACGCGCCGGGCCTGCTGCGCCAAGTGCTACCCGAAGCGCCCGCGGGACGTCTCGCGAGCGCCTTGGAGCACGGTGTGCGCGGATGGTTGGTGGCGCCGCTCAGCGTGCAGCTCGGGGGCGCCTGGCCCGAGCTGACGGGCTGGATCAATAGCGGCAACGTCATTGATCTCAGTGTCGGCGACGATCCGCTAATCTTATACGGCGGCGATACGAGTCGCGCGATGCTCCTCCGCGAGATCGCCGGGTTCGACCTGCCAACCGCGGCCCTCGCGCGCGGCCGCTGGCTGCGCGACTTGCTCCAGCAGACCGGGCCGGTTCCCGCCGTCTTCCGTCTCGTCGACCAACTCGCCGCGGCCGAACCCGGCATATCGCTCCGCAACCCCGAGTTGCTGAACATTGTTTCGCTGCTCGTGCACAGCGGACACCGCGAGCAGGCACGGGGACTCGCCGCCCGGATCGCCGAAGCGGAACCGGATTGGTTAGAAGCGCAGCAGGCGCTGGTCGCGGTGCAATCAGACTGACGACGGGCGGCCGCGCAGATAACACGCCAGTGCGTCCTGCCAAGGCGGCAAGTCATCGAGACCCAGCGCCGCCAGGCGATCATGACGAAGCACCGAGTAGGCCGGCCGCCGCGCCGCCGCGCCAAACGCGGCAGACGTCGTCGGCGACAGGTCAGCGACAATGCCGGCGAGCCGAAACGCCGCGGCGGCAAACTCGAACCATGAGCACGCCCCGGCGTCGGTGATGTGATACAGACCGAACGCTGTGGTTTCGAGCAACTGCAACACCTTCGGCGCGAGATCGGCCGTCGCGGTCGGGGTCAGCACCTGATCGTGGACCACGCGAATTGGCTTGCCTGCACGCCCCAGGCGCAGCATGGTCTCGACGAAATTGCCGCCTTTGCCGCTGCTGCCGGCGTGACCGTACAGTCCACACGTACGAATGACGAAGTGACGCGGACAGGCTTGTCGCACGAGATGCTCGCCCGCCAGTTTCGAGGCTCCGTACACGCTCAGCGGTTCCGCTGCGTCGGCCTCGCTGCGCGGTGAGGCGACGTCACCGGCGAACACGTAGTCGGTGCTGAAGTGGATCAACGTTGCGTCGTGCGCAGCGCACCAGCGCGCCAACTGCAAGACGCCGAACGCGTTGACCGCGAAGGCGGCTTCGACTTCTTGTTCGCAGTCATCGACGCGGTGAAAGGCGGCGGTGTTGATGACCACGTCCGGGCGCTCGCGATCGAGTCGCGCGCGCACCGCCTCGTGATCGCGCAGTTCGCAATCCGCGTGGGTGAGCGGGATCGGCGTATGGTGGGTGCTCAGCAGCGGCAGCAAGTCGCTGGCGAGCTGGCCATTGGCTCCGACCACCGCAACGCGCATCGCCTGACTCAGGGGAGGCGAACCCGCAACTGGCCCAGCAATTGTTCCACGCCGAGGTGGGACAGCTCGCGCGCGCTGACCCACTTCGGCCCCGCCTCCCAGAACATCCACCAGTCGAGCAAATTGGAACTCAGGGCTTGCTGCGTTTGATCGAATCGTCCCTCCCACACCGTGGCGCCGGTCTCGACCGACACCAGGGCCAAGCGGAACGACACCGAGGCCCCGTGGCGGGCACCGTACTCACTCCCGTCACGCTCGCGGAAGCGCGAGACCGTGCCGTAGAACACCCCGTCAGCCTTGACTACCTTACCCAACTGCAACGCACGCGCCTCCAACTCGGCGGCGTGTACGTCGCGCATCGCTTGCTCCACTTGCAGATCGGGAACGAAGCGCCAGGTCGACGATTCGGCCATCACGGCGTAGATCTGCGCGGTCACCACTCGCTCCGCGTCCGGCGCCGCCGCTTGCTCCACTTCCACTCCTACAGCCTGCGGTTCCAACGACACGTCGACGCGCTTGAGCGGCAGAACAGCGAACAGCTTGACCGGCGGCGAGATCATCGGCTCGCTGGGCTTGAAGATCGCGGAACAGCCGCCCAGGATCAGAACGTTCAACGCAAGAGCCGCGCGCACGAGGAAGCGGCTCATGCCAGCCTCAGGCCGAGTTCACGGAGCTGCCGCGGATCGACCACGCTGGGCGCCTCGGTCATCAAGCACGCGGCGCGCTGCGTCTTGGGGAATGCGATCACATCGCGGATCGAGTCGACGCCGCACAGCAGCATGCAGAGCCGGTCCACACCGAGCGCGAGTCCACCGTGCGGTGGCGCCCCCAACGCCAGCGCGTCGAGCAAAAAACCGAATCTGTCGCGCGCTTCCGTTTCACTCATTCCGAGAACCTCGAACACGCGCGCCTGCACCTCCGGCCGATGGATACGAATGCTGCCGCCACCGAGTTCGGTGCCGTTGAGTACGACATCGTACGCTTGCGCGCGGATGGTCTCGGGCGCGTCGGACAATCGCTCCAGCTCGTCTTCGCGCGGTGCCGTGAACGGATGGTTGACAGAAACCAGCCGCTTCTCCGCGGAGTGCTCGAACAGTGGGAAGTCGGTGACCCACACGAACGCAAAGCGATCGGCCGCGATGAGACCCAACAGGTTCGCGAGATGCAAACGAAGACACCCGAGCGAGTCGTTGACGACCCGCGGCGAATCCGCGACGAACAACACCACGTCGCCGACGATGGCAGCGCACGCCTCCTCGATGGCGCGGCGCTGCTCGGGAGTGAAGAACTTCGCGATCGGCGACTGCCAGCCGTCGGCGTTCAGCTTCACCCACGCTACGCCTTTGGCGCCGTAGGGAGCGACGATCTCCGGCATCCCATCGAGATCCTTGCGCGACAGGCGACTGCCATCGGGCACACGAATCGCCTTGACGATGCCGCCACGCTCGACCGTATCGCGGAACACTTTGAACTCGACCGTGCGCACCAGGGCGGAGATATCGACCAGTTCGAGTCCGAAGCGCAGATCGGGTTTGTCGCTGCCGAAGCGGCCGATCGCATCCGCGTAGCTCAGGCGGGGAATCGGATTCGGCACCACGATGCCGCGCAAGGCAAAGACCTCCACTAGCATCCCTTCGACGACGCGCAGGATGTCGTCTTGCCGGACGAACGACATCTCGAGATCGAGCTGCGTAAACTCGGGTTGGCGATCCGCACGCAAATCTTCGTCGCGGAAGCAGCGCGCCAATTGGTAGTAGCGATCGAAGCCGCTCACCATGAACAATTGCTTGTACAACTGCGGCGACTGCGCCAGGGCGTAGAACGTGCCGGGGTTGACGCGGCTCGGCACCAGATAGTCGCGTGAACCCTCCGGCGTGCTGCGCCCCAACACCGGCGTTTCGAGTTCGAGGAAGCCCTGGGCATCGAGGTAATCGCGAATCACTTTGTTGAGGCGGTGGCGCAGCATCAGGTTCTGCTGCATCTCGGGCCGGCGCAAATCGAGGTAGCGGTACTTCAATCGTGTCGCTTCAGCCACGCCCGCGTCGTCGTCGATGGCGAACGGGATCGGACGCGCGCGATTCAAAATGCGCGCCTCGCTGGCGACGATCTCGACCTCGCCGGTCGGCAGGTTGGGATTCACGGTGTCCGCTGAGCGGCGGGCGATGGTTCCGCGCACCGCCAGCACAAACTCGCTACGCACCTGTTCCGCCACGGCATGCGCCACCGGGCTGCGCTCGGGATTGAACACGAGTTGCACGATACCGGAGCGGTCGCGCAGATCGATGAAGACGACACCGCCGTGATCGCGGCGCGAGTTCACCCAGCCCATGACCGTAACAGTGCGTCCCTCGTCCGTCGCACCCAGCGTGCCCGCGAAGTGGCTGCGCTGCCAATCTTCGAGTCCCACGTCTTTTGCTCCGTCGTTCATGCCGGATCACCCGCGCGCTCGCTCAGCCGCGCCAGCGTGGCTTGCAACTCGTCGACCGATACCGTCAACGGCAGCGCGCTGGGATAGTCGCGCTTCGCTACCATGTCGCGGACCGTCGCGGCCTGGCGCGCCAATTCGTCTTCACCAATGATCAACGCGAAACGCGCGCCGCTCTTGTCGGCGCGACGCATTTGGCTCTTCAAGCTTTTGCCAGCCGCGTCGATCTCGACGGCGAGGCCGCCGTCGGTGCGCAAGCGATGCGCCAGGTGCATCGCATCGGACTCCGCCGCGGCGCCGACCGGGCAGATGAACACCGCCGGAGGCGTGGCAACGCTCATCTCGGGCAGCACCATCGTCAGCCGCTCCATGCCGAGCGCGAAGCCGATGCCGCCGACGTCCGGCCCGCCAATTTCTTTCACCAACCCGTCATAGCGCCCGCCGGCCCCGATCGCGTTCTGCGCGCCGAGCCCCGGCGCCAGCACCTCGAATGCGGTGCGGTTGTAGTAGTCGAGGCCGCGCACGATGCGCGGGTTGACGACCACCGCCACACCTTCGCGATCCACCAGCGCGCGCACCGCGCTAAAGTGCGCGGCGCACGCTGCGCACAGATGATCGAGCATCATCGGCGCATCGGCGGTCGCGGCCTGACACGTCGGTACCTTACAATCGAGCAGGCGCAGCGGATTGCGTTCGAGCCGCCGCGTGCAATTCTCGCACAGCTGTTCGCGGCGCGCCGCGCCGTATGCGGCCAACAGCTCACGGTACGCCGGGCGACACTGCCCGCAGCCGAGGGAATTGATCTGCAGCTCGACGCCGGTCACGTGCATCGCACCCAGCAAGTCGCTGAGCAGCAGTAGCACCTCGGCATCGGCGGCGGCGTCATCGCGCCCGATCACTTCGACGCCAATTTGGGAGAACTGACGCGTACGGCCCTTCTGCGGCCGCTCGCGACGAAACATCGGGCCGAGGTAGAACCATTTCGACACCGGCTCGCGTTGCGCGACGGCGTGTTCGACATACGCGCGCACGACCGACGCCGTCCCTTCGGGCCGTAACGACAGCGCGGTCCCATCGCGATCTGAGAATGTGTACATTTCTTTCTCGACGATGTCGGTCGTATCACCTATAGAACGACTGAACAGGCTGGTGCGCTCGACGATGGGAAGACGAACTTCGGTCACGTTGTATCGCTGGAAGACGGCACGCGCTTGCGCTTCGAGCCACGACCAGCGGGCGCTTTCGTCCGGCAGGACGTCGCGAAATCCTTTCACGGAAGGGAATTTCATGCGGCAAGCTTGTGCCGGAGGCGCGGCCTAGGTATCAGAGGCCCTCTAGCGAGTCAACGTACTTTCACGCCTGTGGAGCGATCTCACATCATTCATAGATGCCTGCCGAGCGCACGCCGTGCCGCGTTCAGGCTCGCGCTCGTCGTGTCGCTCGTCAGCGTCGCGCGCGTGCAAGCGACCTCACGCGACTTCGACCGCTTCAACGGCTTCGAAAGCGGTGGAGCCGGTGACTACGCCGTCGGCGCCGGCAACCCCAGCGGCAGCATCACCGCTCACAGCGGCCAGTACGGTCTACTCACCGCCGCCGCATCGAGCAGCAACGAGTATGTGAACGCAATCCTCTCGACGCCCTCGACCACAGTGACCGACGGTGTGTGGCTCTGCATCAGCGCCAAAGACGCCGGGACGACGCGCCGGATTCGCAGTTGGCTGAGCGCGAACACCGTCGTCATCGAACTCATCCTGCGCTCCGACAACAAACTTGAGCTGCGGGTCGCCAACAATACCATCGCGATCTCCACTGTCGTCGTGAGCCAATGCCCGGCCTTCACGCACGTGGAAGTGCAATACGTCGGGAACACCAACGCGAGCCTGTTCGTAGACGGTGCCTTGGAAGGAATGAACGCGACGCTGTCGAATTCGCTCATCGACATCACTCGCATCGGTCCCGATGACGCCGAAGCGGCGCTGCTCAGCATCGTGTGGGACGACCACAGCGTCGCACGCACGACCACGTTCCCCGGCACGCTCCAGATCGTCGGTGTGCTGCCGAGCACCGCACCGACGGATCAATGGACGCATACCGGCTGCGCCGACGCGGCGACGTGTGTGAACGAGCAGCCGCCAAACGGCAGCACGACGTTTGTCTCCACTAGCCAGAGCGATGCGCTACAGTCGTTCTGCCTCGCGGCGAGCGGACCGTTGGGCGTGTACGGGAACATCGTCGCGGTCAAGACCAGTGTCGTCGCCGATGCGATGCCCGCGCCGACGTCGGTAGACCTGGCCGTGCGTGTGAACTCAACGGCGTGCGGCGGCTCAGCCGGCACGACATCGAGCGCGACGGCGCTGACGCTGGGCGGATCGTTCCTGGGTTTCGCCCGCGTCGATGGCAGCAATCCGGCCACGAGCCTCGCTTGGCTTCCGGGAGATCTCGACAGCCTCGAAACATTCTTGACCTACACTGGTACCGGCAACGCCGCCCAAGTCACCCAAGTGCTGCGTGAGATCGCCTTCGACACGACCGGATTTCCTTCGCCAACGCCGACGGCGACTCCGACCTTCACACCGACCGCCACTCCCACGCCCACGGCAACACCAACGGCGACTCCGACGGCAAGTCCGACGGCAACGCCCAGTGTCACCCCAACCCCGACGCCAACGTTCACTGACACGCCGACCGCGACCGCGACCCCAACCCCGACCGCAACTCCGACCAGCACTTCGACACCGACGTTCACGTTTACCGCGACCCCCACCTTCACACCGACCCCCACGCCGACCGCGACCCCGACGCCCACCGTCACCCCGACCGACACCGCCTCGTTCACTCCGACGGCGACGGCCACCGGCACCGCGACGCCGACCGCGACGGCCACGCCAACGATCACACTCAGTCCGACGCCATCCAACACGGCGACCGACACGGCGACGGCGACCTCCACCACCACGCCGACCGACACGGCTACGCCGACGGCGACAGCACCGACGTTGCGCGCGCTCGATCGCATGACGGGATTCGAAGCCGACTGGTTGGCCGACTATGGCGGCGCGGCGATCGTCGTGCCGACACCGCACACCGGGCAGTACGGCGCCCTGACAACGGTAGGCTCCGGCTTCGTCAAAGCCCTGAGTGTCCAGCTCAGCGCGGTCCCCGACTCGGACATCTTCACCGACGGCATCTACACGTGCCGCGTATCGACCGTGCTTGGCGGCACGAACCCGGCCCCGCGACGTATCCGCAAGTGGTTCAGCCTCGACGGCGAAGTGGCCGAGTTGCTGTTGAATGCAAACTGGACCGTCACCGTGCGTGCGAACGGCAACACGATCGGCACGTCAACCACCGCGCTGACACTCTGCCCGGCCTTCACTCATTACGAGTTGCAGTACCTCAGTGGCGGAGTCGAGCTGCGCGTGAACGGCGCGACTGAAGTGAGCGGCGGCCAGCCTTCCACCGCTTCGTTCACCACGACAACCATCGGCGCGGACACCGCGGACCCGCATGATCTGAAGCTGGTGTGGGATGATCACACGCTCTCGGCCACCAACATCTGGCCGGCTAACGTGGCCATCGCCGCCGCCGTCCCCTCGGCCGACGGCACGTATACGCAGTGGGTCGGCAACGGGTGTGACGCCGCGGGCGACTTCACTTGCGTTGACAATCGTCCGCCCGGCGCGAGTAGTGTGCAGACTAACACACCCGACTTCCGCACGTCCTTCTGTCATCAGCCGGTCGGCCCACTCGGCGTCTTCGGACGCATCCTTGCGGTGAAGACGGTGGTGACGGGCTTCGAGTCGCCCGACGCCGCCGGTACCGACACCGGGCTGTTTCTGCGTACCGACTCGAACCATTGCGGCGGCAGCGGCGGCGGGATGGACTCGGTATCCATCATCGTCGACTTCGGCGCCAACGCGCAGGCCTTCATGCGGCTCGATCAGTTGAATCCCAGTACCGTGCAACCGTGGACCGTTGCCGACCTCGATGCGACCGAAATCGGCGTCCGCCACGCCTCCAGCACACGTTCGACGAGCGTGACGCAGATGCTGATCGAGGTGGCGTACGACACCACCGGTGTGCCTTCGCCCACTCCTACCGGCACGATGACCGCAACGCCCACACGCACGCCCACCGGCACGCGCACGGCCACGCCCACTCAGACGTTCACCGCGGCGCCGACCCAAACGCCCTCGGCGACCGCGACCAAGAGTGCGACACCAACCGTGACCGATACGCCATCGACAACCGCCACCTCAACGGAGACCGCGACGCGGACCGCAACCCCTACGCTCACGGAGTCGCCGACGCCGACGAGCACGCCAACGCCGTCGGACACCGCGAGCCCCACGATCACCCCGAGTCCGACCCTCACCATCACGGCGACCGCGACGGCCACGACCTCCGCTACGGTGACCGACACCGCCACGATCACCGCCACGCCGACTAACACACCGACCGCAACACCGACCGTCACCGGCAGTCAGCCGCCCACCACGACCGCGACGGTCACCCCATCGCCGACCGACACTCCGTCGGTAACGCTGACGGCCTCTGCATCGCCATCAGCCTCCGCCACCGCTTCGACGACCAGCAGCTCGACGATCACCGCAACCACCTCGCCAACTACCAGCGCCACCAAGACACTCTCGCCTTCCCCATCACGCACGACCACGGCGACCCCGACGCCAACATTGACGCCAACACTCGCACCGTCAGCAACGCCGACAGCGACGGCGACCGCATCGGCAACCGTCACCGCCACCAAGTCGGCGACGATCACCGTCACGCCCACGATCACCGGAACACCGCCGACGGCCACGCCCACGCCATTGGTGCGCGCCGACTTCATCTTTCCCGTCAGCGCCAATCAGGTCGACTGCACCACCCTGCGCTCCCTCGACCTGTCGTTCACTTCGTTCAGCCCGGGGTTGAATACGCTGGCCAATCGCGATCCGGTGCGCGAGCAGCAACGCTTCCAGACCCTGTACCTCGCACCGGACTTGCGTCAGGGCGACTACGATCTGATGCGGTCCCTGTCATTGCCTGGCGGCTTCATCGAGCGCTTCGCTGCGTTGGGCGGCGTAGTGGTGATCAATGTCGCGAACAACCCCGGCACCACTGGCGAGCAAGACCAGATCGCGCCGGACGGCGTCGGCTATCTCCCCACCAGCGGCCACAACACGCAACAGATTCTGCAAGGAGCGCATCCGTACCTCACCGGCGCCGGCTACGGCGGTGAGGCGTTGGTGACGGAGACCTTCGATGCCTGGAATACCACCGACAACGGCGTGCTGATCAACGTGCCGGCCGGCGCGACGCGCGTGCTGCAGAACTTCGACGGGCCGTCGTGGATCGAGTACGTTCACGGCGACGGCCGCGTCATCGTCACCACCTTAGCCTATTGTTGGACGGGGCGACCCAACGCCGACGGCGCTGGGTTACGCAATCTGTTGCGCTACAGCCGATTCTTTCTCGGCAAAGCGCAAACGCCCGCGCCGACGGTGACGATCACCTCCACCCCAACGCCGACGATATCGCCGACAATCACGCCGACCCGTCCGCCAACCATCACCCGCACACCGACGATCACCGCAACGCCAACCCGCACCGGCCCAACATCAACACCGACACCTGTGCCCGGCGACGTCAACAACGACGGCATCGCCAATCAACTGGATCTCGATGCGCTGATCGAGGCGATCTTCAACGACCCGCTCAACCAGCGCGCCGACATCAATCACGATGGCGTCGTAACGGCCGCGGATGTTCCCGCGTTGCTGCCGCTGCTGCGGTAGCCGCGCCTTCGTAGGGGCGCTGCTCGCTGCGCCCTCATTCACGGCGGAAAGGTGCGGGTCGGCGTGGGGCTCGGCGGACAGCCGTTGCAGTACGTTGCGGTCGGAGTCGGCATGCGCGTCTGCGTCGGCGTGAGTGAAGGGCACACCGGGACCGGTATAGGCGTTGGTGTTTCAACCGTACATCCATTCAGCGCGTTGTGTACGGCGCGGATCAACTCGTCGACGGTGACGGCGTCATCGCGATTCGCGTCAAGAGCTGCGCACGTCGCAACGGACTGTTCGCCGAGAGCCATTGCCACCCCTTCTACAAGTTCATCGACGGTGACCGTACCCAAGCCATCGCAATCGCCGACGCACGCGATTGGCGCGCCGGCACAGCCGCCCGGCACCGAGGCGATCGCCAATGCGCGCGAGAAGAAGACGGGGTTGGGCGAATCCGAGAACTCTACCTTGTGGGTATATGCATGGACGATCCACAGGAAATTCGGTCGTAACAGGTTGAAGTCGCGGACGCTGTCGAAGTAGTCGTGGGTTACCGCAAGTGTCTGCCCGTCCGGCGAGACGGCCATGAAGACCGGGTGCATCGCCACCGCGCCGTGGGCGGTCGGGTCCGCAAGGCTTCTCGGGTACGGCGACGTGTACAGCTCGGTGTTGGTGAGCGTATCGATCGCGCCAATGCTTTCGTCGGTGTAGTTGACGGCGTAGACGTAGCGGCTATCCGGGCTCACGGCGAGGCTGTAGGTGCCGCAGTTGCCCCCTCGGCAATTCATCATTCTGATGCGGTCGATCACTGCGTTGGTCGCGGTATCGATGACCGACACCAGATTGCCGCCGTCGATAGTGTAGGCCCGCGTGCCGTCCGGGGTGATGACCACCGAGTACGCAAACGCCCCCCGCGGAAACCCTGAAACCTCGGCAGCGATGGTGAATGTCGCAGTGTCGACAACGCTCACGCCGAAGGGCGGGCGGGCCACGTAGAGGAACTTGCCATCCGGAGTGATGTCCATCAACGGCTCGCCATTGTTTGCGTGCAGGTTCACGGGCGGCGAGTAAGCCGTACCGGTTCTGATATCGGCTGCTACCAATTTACTCTCCCCTGATATGTCGTACCCGAGGATGTATAGGTGCGAACCGTCTGGGCTCACGACAACTTGAAAGCCGGGGAAGACACCGCATGGAAAAGGAATAGTCGCAGTGACGGTGTTCGTTTGCAGGTCCACCTCCAGGATGGAATCGCTGGCCGCGTACGCCCGCAATCGTGCATGGTCAATCGCAATCGTACCGATTACCGGCTCCGGAATCATCGCGACCACCGACCTTGTCTGCGCGTCGATGACACTGATTCCCTTTTGCCCGCCAACGTAGATGCAGTCGTTGGCCTCTGCTGGTTCGTTTACCAACGCGACGACTGCGAGCACGACCGATACGCTCGCGCACACCCAAGATCGCGCGAGTTTCATTTTCTCGCCAGCCTGTAGCATGGATCAATACCTATACCCGTTCAAACCGACGGTCCAAGCATGGTGACGTTTGCCGTCCCGACGTCAGCGCGCAGAGACGACCCACGTGCAGATCGAGACCGGCACCTTCGCGTGGGATCAGTCGGCGGTGCAGTGAACGGGCAGCCAGGGACGGCTGCCACCACCGAACCTGTGAAGAGAGATTCTTCGCCTGCGGCTCAGAGTGACACGGGCTGCTTGGGGTTCACTAGGACTTACTCCGGTGTCTCCGGCTTGTCGGACGTCTCCGGCTTGTCCGCCTTCTCTTCGGAGCTGCTGGAGGCGCTCAGCAGCGGCCGGTGTTCTTTGGGCGGGCCGGCGATCTTGGCATAGTCGAGCAAGTCGCCTTCGAGCGATCGGATTTCTTCGATGATCTTCTGGCGCAGGGACTGGAGCTTCGGATTGTCGTCGCGCAGCGAGTAGCGCGCGGCGGCGATGGTGCGAAACTTTCCCTTGCCGGTGTCCGCCACGTCGGTGGCCTCGAAGCTCATGACACTGTCGCCGCCGGCGATGTTCTGAACGGTTAGGGTGGTGATCAGCCGTTTGCGGTCGGCCGCTTCCGGCGTGGGCGCGGGCGTCGGCTTGAGCGGTCCGAGGTCAAGCATCACCGGCGGCGGGTCGCCTGCCACCGCCACCGCGGCCAACGCCAACCCGCCGATCACGAATAGTAGTCCGACACGCCGCATAGCGATCTCCTTGTCGCGGGCACCATAGCCGTGGCCCGCGAGCAACGCAAAATCCGCGCGGCGCTCACTGCACGCGGATCACGATCGTCCGGCGATCGCCGATGTTGCCGAGGATATCGCGCACCTGCACGCTGATCAGCGTGTCGCCGTGGGGGAACGAAATCTCGCGGCCGACCACCGGCGCGGTGCAGAACTGCTCCGTTGTCCCCATCCCATGGAAGGCGGGCACGCCCAGCACGCCGAGGGTACAGGAATCGCCACCACTCTCGTGGGTATCGAAGCGACAGGCCAAGTCGCTCATCGAGTTGGCGACGGCTTGGGATGGGCCGAAGTCGAGTACCGCCGCCGGCACCCCGCCGAGCGGAGCGGGCGCCGGGCCGCGGTCGCAGATCACCGGACTGCCGTTGCCGAGCGCGCGGCTGGCCAAGATCTGCAGATCGGGTCGTATGGTAGGATCGGACGGATCGCTCTCGAAGGTCGCCGAGCCCACCCGTTTGCGGCCGGTCCCCGGTTGCGCCTCGACGACGATGATGAAACCCGAGCCCACCGTACGCATGTACACGTCGTGCCCTTGATCGTCGCTGGTGGTGGGCGTCGCGACGTGATTGTCCGCGCCCGCCAAGCCGAAGAAGGTGAGGTGCGGACCAAACGGGATCGGCACCGTCGGCGTCGGCGTGCGAGTGGGGGTCTTGGTGATGGTCGGCGTGATGGTGCGCGTCGGCGTGCGGGTCAGCGACGGCGTGACTGTCGCGGTGATCGTGCGCGTGAAGGTCGCTGTCTTCGTGCTCGTCAGTGTCGGGGTATTGGTAGGAGTCAACGACGCGGTTCGGGTCTTGGTTGCGGTGCCGGTATTCGTCGGGGTTCCGGTAATCGTCGGGGTACGCGTGATAGTGCGCGTCAACGTCGCGGTCCCGGTCGGAGTAAAGGTCGGCGTGTTGGTCGGCGTCGGCGTACGACTCGGCGTCCGCGTCAGACTGGGCGTCTGCGTGACCGTCGATGTCGCCGAGACGGTCGGCGTCAGCGACGGCCGAGGTGTCGGCGAGACAGTCGGTGTCAACGAGGGGGTAGTGGTCAGGGTACTGCTTGGGGTGCGCGACGGCGTGCGCGTATTGGTCGGCGGCAGCGTCGGCGCCGGCGACAGCGTGAACGTCGGAGTGAACGTGTAAGTGGGAATGCGGGTCTGCGTCGGCGTCCACGTGGTCGTGGGGGTGCGCGAGCTGGTGCGCGTCGGCGTCGATGAGGGAGTGGTTGAGGGCGTCGCACTCGGCGGCGGCGTGCGCGTGAACGACGGCGTCTTGGTAATCGTCGGCGACAATGTGATCGTCGGCGAGCGAGTGATTGTCGGCGTCCGCGTGATCGTGGGTGTCGATGTCGGCGTCGCCGTGTTGGTGTCGGTCGGCGTACTCGTCGGCGTGTCAGTAGGCGGCAAGGTGCCGGTGATGGTTTCGGTCGGGGTTCGAGTATTGGTCGGTGTGAGGGTGGGGCTGGCGGTCCGCGTACCCGTCGGCGTCAGTGTTGGCGTGAGCGTGCGTGTTCCAGTCAATGTGCGCGTCGGCGACGGTAGGCGCGACCCGGTCGCCGTCGGGGTTGGGCTACCCAACTTCAGCATCAACGCGGTGAGATCGGCCGCGTTCACACGACCGTCGCCGTTGGCGTCGGCGCCGGCACAGTCGCCGTTCTGAAACAGCGCAGCTTGCAGCGCGGCTTGGTCCGCGGCGTTGATTGCGCCATCGCAGTTGGCATCGCCGGCTGCAAAGTTCTGCGCTGATAGGCGCGCGTAGAACCCGCCGACGCAGAACCCGACGCTCACGCAGGCGACGACGACGCGCCGAGCGGCGCGGCGTTGCCAAGACTCACCGCGCCGCGCGGGTGTCGGGGACGAAGCGTTCACTTATCCGACAACTCGAATGCGGTAATCAGATCGCTCTTGGGTTGATCCGCACTGATGGAGAACCCGTGCAGTTGGGGGAAGCCAAAGACCAGCTTGCCCGGGCCATTCTCGGTGGTCCAATTGTAGCACGAGAAGTTCTGCCCATGGGTGTCAAACACCTTATCGTTAGCGTCTTGCGCATCGGCGTTCTGAATTCCGATGTGGACCGGTCCGGAGACGAACGGTATCGGTGTCGTTTGCCCCGCCGGTGCATCGGCGCAGGTTTTCATGCAGACGTCATCGGCAGCACAATCGGCGCTGCTGGTGCACGCCGTCTCGGTATTGGCGCGGCAGCGACCCGGAGTGATGAACGACAGGTCGAAGGTCAACCCGGTCAAGCCGCTGGCGGAATCCGGGACCAGTGCCATCGCGCCGTGACCGCTATCACCCAAGCCGGCGACGCCAACGTGGGTCGGGCCATTGCACACTCCGGGATGCTCCTCGTCCGGACCTTCCACGTGCCCGTGGCCCAGCGTGTCCGTGAGGTTGGTGCAATCCTCTTCGGTGAAGCCGTTCTCGCCTACCACCCCGGCGACGTGATTGACGGTGGCGGAGTAGCTGAGGTCGAGCTGACCCTTACAGGCGACAATGCCCGCCGCCATCGCCGGTACGTGCGGCTTGAGACACAGGATGTTGGAAGCCAAGGGCCGCAGATCGGCAAACACGAATTCGCTGGCGCCGACGACATCGATCACCGCAATCCCCTTCTCATCCGGAATGCCGGCGCGCAAGTCGAGGTAGCCTTGAAACTTGCCCGGCTTCAGCGTTAGCCCGCCGAGCACCGCATCGAGCGGACTGGTGCTGGGATTGATGCTGAAGTGGCGCACGCCGAGCGGGCGCGGCGGGGGAGTACACACCAGGGTGACCCGATCGTAGTCGCCACCGGACGCACCGCTGGCCGTGGCGCGGATGCGCAGTTGCCCCGGCAGGGGTTTGTCCGCCGGACCCAAGAGCGGCACCGTGAGCGTCTGCTCGGCGCTGCAGCGGCTCTCGCTGGTGGGGAGGATGGCCGTCACCTTCGACTGCAAGCTGGTCAGTTCGGCGTTGCCGCTCGCACTCTTCAGGCGATAGCTCGTCACGCCCTTCGTCGTACACGCGGTGAGGTTTGGATCGTCCTGGTTGACGCAGACATGGACATCGAAGACGCACTTGCCGTCGACCGCGCCATCGTGGTCGCACGCGGCCCCGTCCTGACATTCAATCGTGTTCGTTGCCGCCGCCGCGGTGGTCGCCGCCAACCCGAAATACTCGGCCAAGCAATCCACACTGGGTGTGCCGCCGCCAGCGACCGGACAATCGCCCGGGCATTCGGCCAATGCCGGCGATCCGGCTCCCGCGCTCAACCACAGGGCTACGCCCGTTATCCAAACCAAGCCTCGCGTTCGCATTCGTGCTCCTTCAGGCGCCTCACGGTTTTGACGATCAACTGATTCGACGGCGCGGGACTGTAAACTCTTTCGTTGAGAGGGTCAACGCGATTTCCGCGCTCACTTTGGGCGTGTAGCGGACGCGCCAGCTCGCGCCACTCACCACTTCATCCGCGCGCGCAGCGTGCGCGCCTGCGCCCGGCTCAGCTCGACCTCCGAACCGGTTTGATCTCGCATCACCAGCTTGAAGCGCCCGCCGAACCACGGAACGATCGCCTTCACTTTGCGCAAGTTGACCAGCCGCGATTTGTGGGCGCGGAAAAACACCTCGGGATCGAGGCGCTCTTCGAGCTCCTTGAGCGTGAAGTTGGTCATGTACCGACTGCCGTCGACGTGCGTATAGACCAGGCGATACTCCACTTCGAACCACAGGACATCCTCGACCGCGACGATGACGATCTGCTTGCCCTTGTGCACGGGCACCTGCGCCGCGTAGCGCGGCTCCCGCTTTGCGAGCAAGTCGATGATGGCGCGCAGCTGCGGCGCCGGCGCCTGCGCCGCCAAACGATCGCGCACGCGACCCACGGCCTGCTCCAGCCGCGCGCGAGTGATCGGCTTGAGCAAGTAGTCGACCGCGTGCACATCGAAGGCGCGGATCGCGTATTCGTCGAAGGCGGTGGCAAAGACGATCTGCGGCGCCTTGGTGATGCTGCGCAACACGCCGAAGCCGTCGAGCCCTGGCATTTGCACGTCGAGCAACACCATCTGAGGATCGGACTCCTCGATCATGCGAACGGCTTCGACGCCGTTCTTGGCCTGCCCAACCACCTCGACATCAGGAACGCTTTTGAGAAAGGAAGCGAGCCGGTCGCGGGCCAATTTTTCGTCGTCGACCAACAGCGTGCGGATCATTGTAGGAATATTGGCGCGGATATTGGTGCGAACCGCGGCATCATCAAGCTTCACCGGCTCCGGTAGGCAACGGGATACGCAGCGTCACCGTGGTCCCTCGCCCGTTCGCGCTCTGTACGACCGGAGCGTAGGTCGGGCCGTAGTGGCGCTGCAAGCGGTCGCGGACGCTCTTCAGTCCGACTCCGCTATCGAAGATATCGCGACCAGCGGGAATCCCCGCACCGGTGTCCGCCACCGTGAGCCGGAGATCGCCGTTGTCGAACGCGGCTTCAATCCGCACTCGCCCGCCGCCGATCTTACGCGAGATGCCGTGCTTGACCGCGTTTTCCACCAGCGGTTGGAGAATCAATTCGGGCAACGGGATGCGCCGCGCGCGCTCGTCAATTTGTTCCTCCACGGTGAGGTCGTCACCGAATCGCGCGCGTTCGATTTCCAAGTAGGCTTCGGCGATCTCCAACTCTTCTTGCAGCGAGACGAACTCGGAATGGCCGCGACGCAACATGTAGCGAAAGATTTCCGCCAACCGTTCCACGCAGACCTCCGCCTTTGCCGGATCGGTCGAGATCAACTGCGCTATCGAATTCAGGCTATTGAAGAAGAAATGCGGATTGAGTTGTGCGCGCAGCGCGGCCAATTGCGCCGTGACCGCCGATTCGCGCAGTTCGCGTTCGCGATTTTCGAGCGTGAGGATGCGCCACCAATGTTGATTGAAGCCCACCACGCACATGAGCGCCGTTGGGACGATCGGAATCAGCGTGTACATCAGGGGCGCCCCGCGCAGTGCCGCGGCCGGAATGGTCACCGTCACCTCGCTCCCGGTGTACGGATAGAAGAAAATCGACGACCCGCCGACGATGGCGGCGTGCGCTTCCGTCACCACCACCGACAGGACCATGAACACCAACGCGCAGGCGGCCAACTGCGCCATCAGCCGCCAGCCGCGCGGCACGGTGGCGAAGCGCGGCAGCATCCACTTCCACAGCATCAGCGTGACGGTCGAGAAAATCAGCGTACTGACGAGAAAGGTCGCCAGCGCGCCGGGGGAGCGGAACAGATAGAGATGCAGCAGCCCGAGGTGCAACCCGAACGCCAGGCCGGTGCCGTACACGAAGCCGAACTGTTGCCGAAATGGATTGCCCGATGCCATGGTCGGATCGCTGCGCCGTCCTTCACTGCGCGCCGCGTTCATAGCAGGTTCGGGGCGGCTACTCAGCGACATGACACCGTCCTTCTGTGCGATCGGTCGATTTCACTGCGCAAGCGACGCGCTTCGGTGGCGACGGGAGCACTCAGACACACGACGCGGTGGTTGCGCGACGCAGCAACTTCATCCTGCGCTGAGAATCTTCTTGCATTGCTAAAACTCAAATTGACAAAGCTTTTCACCGCACATACTACTGACGCCGGTTAGCTTTGCAAAGGGAGAAATGTGCATGCGGCGTCGTGTTCTCATCGTGTTGGTGGCCAGCGCTATCGCCCTCGTTTCGGCGCGGCTGCAGCCGGCGGCGCGGGCGCAGGAGGTCGTCACCTTCCAAGGCGAGATCCTCGACATGGCCTGCTATATGGCCAAGGACAAGAAGGGTCCGGACCATAAGAGCTGCGCCCTGTTGTGCGCCAAGTCCGGGGTGCCGATGGGCATCCTCACCGATGCCGGCGACGTGTATCTGTTGATCGACGATCACGACAACAACGAGCCGTACGAGGCGCTCAAGAAGTTGACCGGCAGCCGCGCCGAAGTCACCGGCAAGAAGTTCGTGCGCCAAGGCGTGGCCAGCCTCATGGTCACCGCCTCAAAGGCGCTGTAGCCTGCTTCGTCGGAGCCGAATCCGTTGCGCTCTCACTCCTGCGCACGCGTCCGATTGCTCGGTGCCGTCGTTCTCCTGACAACTGTGCTCAGCTGTGCGGGGGCGGGCCCCGACGTTGGCTCGGATGCCGCCGGCGGCCTCGCGGCGATCCAACGCGACATCTTCAATCCCAGTTGCATCAGTGGCAGTTGCCACAACCCCATCAGCCGCGCCGGCAATCTGTCCCTCGTGGAGGCCGACGCCTACCACGACCTGCTGCAACAACCGACCAACAACGCCGTCGCACAGCAAGCCGGGCTGCGCCGTGTGCAACCATTCGAGCCTGACAACAGCTTCTTGGTCATCAAGTGCGTGAACCCGGCGCCCGGTGAAGGCGGTCGCATGCCGCTCACCGGTGCGCAGTTGTCGGCCGCGCAGGTCGAACAGATCCGCGTCTGGATCAGAACCGGCGCGCCACAATTCGAGGGCGCATCGCCGACGCCGACGCTGACTCCCACCGCGACTAACACCGCCACCGCGACGTCGTCGCCGACTCAGACCGCCACGCCGCTGCCGAGCGACACGCCGACGCAGACGCCAACGGGCACACTCCGGGCCACGCCCACTGCCACCGCGACACCATCCTCGTCGCCCACAGCCACGGCGACCGCAACACCAACCTTCAATGCGGATGCAACCTTCGCCAACATTCAGACGTCGATTTTCAACCCGACGTGCATTGATGAGTTTTGTCACACCGCCGCATTCCAAGCCGGCGATCTCTCGCTCGTGGAGGGGCAGTCATACGCGCAGCTCGTGAACGTACCGGCGGCAAATGTGGCCGCTCAGGTCGCGCAGTTGCTCCGCGTCAAGCCCGGCGATGCGCCGGACAGTTTTCTGCTGATCAAGGTGACCCACCCCAGTCCGCCCGAGGGTTCGCTCATGCCACTCGGCAAATCACCGCTGACCGCCGCGCAGATCGAACTCATCCGCACATGGATCGTGCAGGGAGCGTTGCCGTGAAGGAGCGAGTCGGCGGTTGGCTGCGGGAGATTTCTTCCCTGTCCCCACTCCTCAGAAGAACAAGTGCAGCTCGGCGATCCACAGATCTTGATTGTGGTTGGGCTTCGACTCGACGCCGTTGCTCACGGAGTAGGTCAACCGCGTTTGCACAAAGCGGTTGAGAAACGGTTCGAGGCCGACGGTCACAACGTTCTCGCTGTCATTGGCTCGGCTGGTGAGATCGCCGTCATCGTCGGAGTAGCTGACGGTCGACTTGAGGTTGAGCCAGCGCATCAGCAAGTAATCGAGCTCGCCATAGCCGATGAAGGTGCCCTGTTGCCCCGCGGTCGCGGTGTTGGTTTCGAGGAAGTCGACTTCACCCAGACCGGTCAGCGGCCCAAGGTTGCTGCCGCCGAAGAAGCAGAACTCGACGTTGTCAACGCTGCCGCCCATGTGCGCGGCGGAGCCGCCGAGGAAGACGTTGCGCACAACCGGCACCTCGGTCCACATCGCCGACACCGTCCCGCTCACCCACACGTCGCGATCGCCCGACGCGCCGTTGGAGACTGCGAAGATCGCGCTGTACGGCCCCGGCTCAACGCCCACTTCGAAGGCGGCCTGGCGAGTGTTGAAGCTGAAGTTGGTGGTCGACGAGCCATTGCGCCCACCGCGGATGAACGCGGTGTCATCAAGCAATTGCAGTCCGTACGGCAGGAACATGCGGCCGGCTTTGACGAAGCCGTTGAACGGCAAGCCGCGCAGCAAGCCGAAGACCTCGCGCGTGTCGGTGCTCGGGGCGAACTCCTGATCGAGATAGAAGGTGAGCATCTCGGGAATCAGTCGCAGTTCGAGGTACGTTTCGGCTTCGTTGACGTCGAGGGTGTCGGTCTGGAGGCGACCGCGGAAGGCGGTGTTGTTGTTCACGCGCCCGTTGGCACCCTGGTCCTGAAAGGTCGCGACGTTGCTCACGCGCAGATCGCCGCCGAGGCTGATGTACTTGTTGACTTCGCCGGTGAACGGATCGGTCGGGTTGGAGAACTTCCCGAACCAATTCGGGTAGTGGAGAATGTCGTGCGCATGAATCGTCGGGATGTCGCTGCGTTTGCCGCCGCCGGTAACATTGGTGTGACAGCCGCTACAGTTGTAGCCCTCGCGCACCGCCAGATACGGCTCCGCCTGCGCCGCACGCGCGAGCAACAACATTCCCCACAGCACTACCACCGCGAATGTTCGGTGCGGCATCATGACCTCCACCCCTTTCTCCGAGCCGTGGATTGCACCAAGCTGACTTCGCAAACCGCGCGAGAAGTATGCGATGAGGTCGAGAGCGTCAAGCGTGTGATCGTGAGCAGCCCAACCTCGGCACGCCTGCTGCGCGTGGATATGGCGAGATCAGGTTTGCTCCGTGGTGAGCGTGAGATACCATCCCGCCCATGCCAGCCATACCGCGGGAGCTTGAAGCGGCACGGCCGGCGGGTATCCGACCGTCTTCGGTCTACGTTCCAGAGATCGAATCGCTGCGCGGGGTCGCCATCACCTTGGTGATGCTTTACCACCTCGACATGCTGATGGCCGGCGGCCAGGAGCGCCTGCTTGGAACAACCGTCTCGCCGCTGTCCGCGTTTGTGCACGCCGGGCACACAGGGGTCAGCCTCTTCTTCGTGCTCAGCGCCTTCTTGCTATCGCAGCCGTTCTTGCGCGAGGCTGCTGGCGAGGCGCCAGTGAATCGCCGCAACTACTGCACTCGCCGCGCGTTGCGGATCCTGCCGCTGTACTGGGCCACCGTGTTCACCGCCAGCGTTCTGTGTGCGCCGCAACCAGTCGCCGTTCTTCGTGGTCTGCCACATTTGGCCTTCGTTGATCTCGCCCCCGGATTCGCAAACCCCCTGTGGCCCTACAGCGCAGTGTGGTGGAGTTTGAGTACCGAGGTCCAGTTCTACGTTCTGCTGCCACTGCTTCCGTACGCGGTGCGATCCCGAACGGGCCGTCTCTGGGGCGCGGCTCTCATTGTGACGTACGCAGCGGCGTATCTGGCGTTTGCCGCGCGCTATGTCACGCTTCCATCTGTCGCCCTTCAGGTGTGGTTGACGCATTCGCTGTTCGGGCGCGCCTCACTCTTTGCCCTCGGCATTGTGGCCGCCTGGTACTCCGCACGCTACGGGTTGCGCGCCCGCGAGTGGTGCGCACAACGGCCGTGGATGCGCTACGGTGGAGCCGACTTCGCTCTGTTGGCGACGCTGCTGGGGCTTGGCTGCCTGCTCGCGTGGGTGACCTCCGTCGGCTACCCGCGCGCGGAGTCCACCTACCACGTGTGGCACGCACTCGAAGGCGCGCTGTGGACGGTGTGTCTGCTGTTGCTTTTACACACGCCGGTACGACTCAAGCCACTGCTGTCAAATCCGATCTTGCGGACCGTAGGGACGTTGTCGTACTCGATCTACATGGTGCACTACCCCTTCCTGGACCTGTCCGTGAACGCCTTGCAACACTCGCGATTCGGTCCCCTGCTCGAGTGGAACACTCGAACCAGCGCCATCGCCGCATTCCTCGCGATCGGGGTCCTTGTGCTCTCAACCGCCACCTACTGCACGATCGAGCGACCGTTCCTGGTACGCAAAGCCCGCATCGACCGCTGAGCGGAATTGGCTTCGAGCATCCAACGCTCAGTGTGGTCAGCGCAGCCGCGCAGCGCAGAGGCTCGCAATTGAGGGGGCTAACTGTTCGGCGATCACTTGGTGCCCCTCGGGGTTCAGGTGCCAGTCAACGCTCCAATACTGCGCGCGACCATGAGCGTCGGCCGCGGCCCGCAACGCCGGTAACAGATCGACCGTCTGAAGCCCGTTTTGCGCAGCGAGTGCCAGCATCCGTTCGCGCACGGCGTCGTCGAACGCCGCGGCGTCGTAGTGCAATCCCAAGATCGTCGCGGCGTGTTCGACGTACTGAGCAACTGTGGCTCCCTCGACTTCAATCTTGGTTGGGATGACCGCCACCAGCAGCGGAATCCGCAGGCCGACAGCGATCGCGTGAAACTGGCCAAGTAGGTAGTCGAGCTTCGCAAAGCCATCGTCAAGGCGCTTTGGATCGCCGTCAGCCATCGCGGCTTGCCACATTGTTTGGAGACATCCGGCACACTCTGCTGCCACCCGCGCCGTCGCGTCGCGGACTTCACGCGCGGGTCCCAACACAGCCCGACGTGCCAGGACGTAAGCGCGCAGCCGCGTCTGCAGCCACCAGTCGACGCCACCGGCAAGGCCGAGGTCGGCTCCCGGTGGTTCGACATGCCACTCGCCGCCGTCGCGCACCAAAAATGGAATAGCGAAGCGCGGGCCGAGGCCACCGAAGTCTTCGTGGCGCATCAACAGCTCGGCAACGTCGTTGCCGGTGTAGAGCGCAACGATGATGGCATCGGGTCGCAGTCGCAGTCCACGCTCGCGAAGCCACAGATACTCGAGCAGCGGCGAATACCCGCTCACCGCGGCGTTGAGGATTTCCACATTGGCCGCTCCACGCTCCCGCTCTCCCTGCTCCAGGCGCGCCGCGTACGTCTCGGCATTGTTGACGACGCCTTCGGTCTGCGAATCGCCGAGTAGCAAGATGCGGCAGGTGCCCGGCGGTTTGTCGACTGCCGTGTCGCTGTCGCGTCGCAATCCGAGGTTGTTGGTGCGTCGCACGACATCGCCGTTGGTGTGCTCCACGACCGGGATGGTTTGCGCGTGTTGGGGCGCAAGCACGTAGCCAATTGTGGCTTCGCTTACGGCGAAGCTGGGTGGCACGCGCGAGCGCAGGTACAGTTCGATGCCGACGACGGCAATCGCCAGACCTGCGAGGCTGAGCATGATACCCGCCACGAAGTCGCGGCGTCTGCCGTCACGCATCGGCGTGCAACGGGATCGAGCGCTCCCGCCTCCATCGGGTCAGTGAGCGGAGACCGAGCGCCAGCAAGACGATCACCGTTGCGAGCGTCGTTGCGGCACCTGCGTACAACAACCACGGGCGATACACGAAGCGCACGGTATGCGCCCCGGCATCGACGGCGACCGCGCGAAATGCGTAGTTGGCCCGCACGATCTCCGTCGCGTGGCCATCGACCGTCGCGGTCCAGTACGGATCGAACTGATCCTGCAGTACGACGAGGCCTGGGCGTTCGAGCTGCGCTTGCAACTCGACCCGCTGGGGCGCGTATGCCGTAACTGTTACACGGCCCGCCGAATCGCGGTTGGCCAATGCGGTTTCCTCTACGACGACTCCATGCTCCAGAATCAGCGCAGTGCCGTTGATCAGAGCGGCCAACGCCTGCTCCGCCGTCGGCGCCACCGACACATGCGTGGCCACATACGCGCGCGACAACGGTTCGGCGATCTCGTACACATCGTAGTCGGCGTCGCGATACACCGCTGGCGGCAATCCGGACACATCAATCGCGGCGTCGCGATGGATCAAGACGAAGCCTACACCCAAGACGCGTAGCAAGGGCGCTTGCTGCGCTCCGATTCGTCCAATTCGACTGGCAACGAACCCGCCCCATTTGGATTCGGCCACGCCTTCGATCTGATTGACCAGCGTATTGTAGCGACTGTCGAGCAACACCTCGTAGTCACCGATGACGTTCAGGCCTGTCAGCATGCCCAGCTTGGGCGGGATCTCGCGCATCAACGCATCCTGCGACGACAAGCCATTTGGGGCGAAGGTGCGGGTCAAGCCTTGCCGCTGGCGGATGAAGGCGGCCGCGTTCCAAGGAACCTGCAAGGCGTCCGGTTGGTTCGCGGGAATCGAGAACTGTGCACCGATCGAACCGTATAGTTCCACCACGCTAGCTGCGACGACGACGACAACCAGTGCCCGCCGCCACTGTGCGCCGAACCAGCGATGCGGGAACGCAAACAATGCGCCCCACGCCACGAACCACATCCCATGCTGCCGCAATGCGGCAACAGCCGACGGATCACCCTGCTGCCATCGCACATTGACCGTACGTAACCCCCACCAGAGTATTGCCAGTAGACCCACTCCTGCCGCAGTCGAGATGGCCACTTCGCTCACCCGCCGATGCCGCCGTAGCGTATCGGCACCGAGGGCACCCAACAGCGAAAGGCAAAGCGCCGTTATCAACATGAAGCGTTGCGGGATGCGAATCAGCGACGATCCCGGCAAGTGTAGATACCAACGGTAAACGGGGGTGTGATCCCCGAGCGCGATGAGAGTCGCGGCAAGCGCTGCGGCGCAGAAAAATATCCCGCGGCGGCGGGTTCGGCGCCACAACAGCGGAACCGCCGCGAGCGCGAGCGCCGCCGTTCCGACATGGCCTTCACCGCCGAGTCCAAACGCTCGTGGCCACGGGTACAAGATGTCCCGCAACAATTGATCGGGTGGCAACCATGCTGGTGGGTCGGTCCCACCTCCTTTCGTCAACGCACCGGGTTGGCGCGGACTGCGCAGCCCCAGTTCAAGTGTGGGGAATACCTGAACGGCGCTGAGAGTTACCAAAACAACGCCGGCTACGCCGAGGCGCACCATTTGTGAACCGGCCGCCTTCGCGCCCCCTCGATGAGCCGTGACGACCAACTGTGCAATGGCATACCCCCCGCAGAGGTAGAAGAAGTCCGCCAGCATCGGAATATGCCCGCCAACAACGCACAACGCGGTCGTCGCACCCAAGCCGACGGCATACCATCCCCACCGCGCATCGGTCCGCAAAAGCTTCCGGGTCAATCCGAGTTGCCATGGCAACCATGCCGCGATCACCGGCCCTGGCTCCATGCTCGCGAAGTTGAGGTCGGTGACTGTTCCGCTGAAGGCATAGGTGACGCCACCCAACAACGCCGCCGCGCGGCCGACTCCAAAGCCGCGCGCGCACCAATACGTTCCGCCGATCGCCAGCATCGAGTGGATAAACAGCATCCAGCGGAGAACCTGGGGAACGTCCCAAATGGCGACGAGCCAGTGCAGGGGATACAACGCACCGTGGAGCTGCGCCGCGAGATACGGCGTGCCGCACAACTGTGTGGGGTTCCACAGTGGGACGGATCTCGCCCGAAACGCTTGGGCCGCGTATTCCAACGCGGGCAACGAGTACTGGTATTCGTCGTAGGTAAAGAGGGTTGGGATGCCGCCTGACCGCATAGGGCCAAGGCGCAGACTCCACCACGCCAGCGGCGTCACCACACAGGCGGCTAGCACCAGCCCACTCACGGCCGCATCGCGCCAGCCACTGCCGGTCGATCGCATCGGCGTCTTGTTACACGCCGAGTCTCGATTGTTAAGGATGATTCTCCTCGCTCAGTGCCGCGCGCCGATTCGCCTGCGTTGCGGCAGTCGCGCGAGGCCGAAACAAGCCGACACCCAATGTGGCCGGCATGACGCACGCACGAGTGAGTTCGAGGTCGAGTCGCAGCAGCCACTCCAGGCACGCGTGCTCGCGATAGATCTTGGGATCGAGCTTGAAGCCCAGCAAAAACCAAAGCCCGTTCAGCTCGATCCAGTGCGCGGGCTCAAAGAAGTGGTGCAGCAAGGGCACGATGTCGCTCGATCGTACCGACTCGAAAGGGCTGTGTGGCCACGCCTCGCCGAGCGGCGCATTTTCCATGCAATCGAGCCCGGGGCGGCGCAGCGACGCCGGCAACGCGCGCCGCACGGCATCCGCAATCTCGCGGGCCGTCTGCGAGTGTTGAAAGCGAGCGGGGCCGATGTAGTCCGACACCGCCAACACTCCGTCCGGCCGCAACGCCCGGCGAATCTGAAACAGCACGTGCTCCAAGTTGACGATGTGGTGCAACGCGGAGTTGTCGAGGATGAGATCGAAGTGGTGCTCAGGCAGCGCCGCAAAATTGAGGTCGGCCGCTTCCCAGCGGCACCGGGCTCGCACGCTGCGCGGCATCTGATATGTGCCGGCGGGCGGCGCACCACCGAGATCGTAGAGAACCATCTCGTCCACACCGTGACGGAGCAATTCGGCTTCGACCGTCCCACCGCTACTGCCGAGGCTGGCCGCACGCGCAAACCGCCGGCCACGCGTTATCGCGCGGTACCAAGGCGTCCCGGCATCGCCGGTGAGCGTCTCATTCATGAATGCGAAGTACCGACGCTGCGTGCGAGGCTGGCTGGCAATGAGTTCGTTCAGCGGATCACCGCCGCGCCAGTACCGCGCTTCTCCCGCGAGCATTGCTTGATAGTGCTCGTCAGGATTCGGCCAATACAGCCAGTCTTCGTCGAGCGCCGGTACATGGGTCGCCGCCGGCAGGACCGTGATCGGCAGATGCGGCGGGGCTTGCGGGTTGTCCGCAGCGCCCGAGAACCTTTGCCAACCAAGCCTCGCGAAGCTGCGGCGTACGAAACCCGGGATCGCGGTCATTGCCCCTCACCACTGAATTGGCCGCAACTCGTACACGAGCCCATGCGGCACAGCAAGCGCAGGCCACTCATCGCGGGGGACCGGTTTGACTTGCCCGGTGCATTTCCCTATCGCGGCGTTCAGTATGGCGGCGGAGAAGATTCATCCACTACTGGTGCGGCTGACTTGGCGCCTTGATCTTGCGCGCGGTCGCACGCAGTTGCCCTATCCGCAATGGCTACGGGAGTCTCTGTTTCACGCGCGCCCCTTCATTGGCAACTTGTGGGGTTGGTTCACGCAGACATTGGTGAACGAGCCGGCGTTGCGGGCGCGCTGCCGTGAGGTCGGTACCGGACTCCGGTTGTATGGCGCGCCCCGCATCATGGGCGACGGCATCATCGAGATTGGGCGCGAGGTCGAGATCGCTCCCGACCTCAGCCTGCTCGTGGGCCTCGGCACTCCTGAACCACCCCTGTTGCGTATCGGTGACTATGCTCACGTTGGGCCACAGAACATTTTTTGTGTCGCGCGCGGCCTCACGATTGGAACGCACGTCCGTACCGGCCCAGGGGTGTGCATCTACGACAACGACATGCACCCAATGGACCCTGTGCGGCGCCGCGAGCAGAACGACACCATGCCGTTCATCAAGAGCGCACCGGTAGTGATCGAGGATGACGCCTGGATCGGCTTGCATGCGCTCGTCCTCAAAGGTGTCACCATCGGGCGAGGGGCCGTGGTCGCTGCGGGAGCGGTCGTGACCGCTAGTGTTCCGGCCGGCTGCGTCGTTGCAGGGAACCCGGCTCGGGTTGTCACGCGACTCGATGGTTCCTCAGTAGAAGCACAGAGCGGCTAGCTCGCCTCGAGTTCCCTCAGCTCGGGAGGCAGCTTCATCTTCGAGTGCAACGGCATGCCTCGATAGAAGCGGACCTTGTCGCAATCGGTACAGAAGTGCCCTTCGGGTAACGGAGAGTCCTTTTCGGTCCAGATTCGGCGCGCGGCAATGAACTTCGCGTTGTTCCACATCTGCCCAAACGTTCCCGGCGTCCAGTCCGCGAAGTCGTCGTGTTTGTAGAAGCCCATGCAGCACGACGCCATTCCACCGTCCCAGTGAAAGACCGCCTTCTTCCAAAGCCAAGCGCACCGGTTGGCGCGCATGTCGAGGTAGGCAAACGAGTAGTCACCCTTGGGGGCCCAGCTCGGGTCCTCGTACAACCCACCCATCGCCGAGAACGTGTCGAGCCCGATCTCCTGCGCTAGGCGCCGAGCCTCGTCCACCCGCTCTTCGTTGTGGGCGAAAATGAGATACTGCCAGCAGATGCGGGGAAACTCGCTGTTCATCTCCCGCTTCAGGCGCACGAAGGTCCGCAGGTTCTCGATAACCAGATCGAACTTCCCGCCGCGGCGGTACACCTCGTACGACTGCTGATCCGCGCCGTCCACTGAGGCCGTCATGTAGGTCAGGCCACTCGCGATGACTGAACGGATATAGTCTTCCTTGAGTCGAAAGCTGAGGTTGCTCGACATCAGCGTCGCCAACCGTTTGCGGGTTGCAAACGCAATCAGCCGCGGGAGTTCGGGGTTGAAGAACGCCTCCCCCCAATTGAAGAGCTCGAGCGTCAGCGCATACGGCGCCAGCTCATCGAGGATCCCGGCGAACGTCTCGTACGTGACATGGCCCTTGCCGCGACCGATCTCATGTCGCCCCGTCGGACAGAACGGACAGCTGAGGTTGCATTTATTGCTCACGTCGATGCACAGCTCGTACGGACGCGAGACCAAATGGGTCCGGCCGAGCTTCATTTCGACCTTGTTGAGGATGACGTTGAACAGACGCCGTGGGGTGAGATTGTCGTTCTTCGCCAGCAGCAACTTCAAGGAACGCGGCGCTACCACGCTGAGCGCCCGAGCAATTCCAGCCATACTTGTCAGCTTAACCTAGTTTGCATCGACAAGTAAACGCGGAATCGCGGCGGCGGTCCTTCAGTTGACGCTCTCACGCGGCTGCCGTATGCGATGGGCGCATGGCCGAGGCTCCCAAGGTCCACCCCTTCATCCAGGTGATTCGCCAACTTGAGCGGGCGCGCGGGACGGTCCACTTGCCAACCGGTCGCATGCTGGGTGGCGCACTGTTCTACGCGCGGCCGCTGCTGTTCAATGTGCGCACGTTGCTAATGCAAATTCTCGTCTATGAACCGGCGCTGCGCTATCGCTGCCGAACCGTTGGACGCAAATTGCGGCTCCACGGTCCCGCACCGCGGATCAACGGCGACGGGATCATCGACATTGGTGACGACGTCGAGTTCGTCGAGGGCATGTCCCTCGTCGTCGGCATGGGGCTACCGGATCCGGCACACTTGGAGTTGAAGAATCACATCACCTTTGGCGGGCATCACGTGATCTGCGTGGCGCGCAAGGTGTCAATCGGCAATCACTGCTGGATCGGCGCCGGCACGAAGATCTACGACAACGACGTCCATTCGATGCAGGCCAGCGAGCGGCGCATCCCGCTCGGCAGCATGCTGACCGTTCGCAGTGCGCCGATCATCATCGAAGACGACGTCTGGCTGGGCATCAACACCCTCATCCTCAAGGGCGTTACCTTGCACCGCGGCGCCGTGGTCGGGGCCGGCACCGTCGTCACCGAGAGCGTTCCACCGTACTGTGTAGTCGTCGGCAACCCGGCGCGCATTGTCGAGCGGATGAGCCCGGACGCCAGCACGGATGAACGCTTGCTCGCGCTCGGCACCCACTCGCCGGCTTCATCGCCTTGAGCTTTCGACATAGACCGGCAGTGCCTCCGCCACGACCGTGGCGATCAGTTCGTAGCCGGCAGGCCGCGGATGGAAGTCGGGGAAATACGCGCTCGTTTGCCCCGGCGGCTCCGACCATTCAGCAAGTCGCCGGCCGAGATCAATCAGCGGAAGGCCCGTCTGCTGCGCAACATCGCGATAGACTCCGTTGATCGTGCGATACAGCGGAACCTCGGGCGCATACGTCATCAATACAAGCGTCACACCACGCGCCTGTATCGCCGACGCCATCGTCGATAAATCACGACGCAGCACCCGCCGAACAACCTCTTCCTCCTCGGCCGGGTAGTAGAAACTCCCTTCGTGCGTCCCGCTGATCTCGTGCGTGCCTCCGTGGATTTTCCAATCAAGACCGCCGTGCTCCACGATGGGAACCCCGGCATTTCGCACCGCGGAGCGATAGCGAAGGTTGAAGCGGATGAGGCGCGCGAGCTTCACGACCCGGCTGCGATCCCACCACTCGCCACCACGTAAGATCCAGCGCCAGCTGCGCACCTCTTTGGTTTGCGCGCCAGCTCGGTTCCAGAAATCGGCAACGCCGACCATAAGGAGCACCACATCCGGGGCGAAACTGTCGAGGAGATCCGGCAGCGTATCCCGCAGCTGCGACGAGTTCATGCCGGGCACTCCAGCGTTGAGGACAGCGAACTGACGAGGACCGGTCGACAGCTTGGCTTGCAGACGTGCGGGGTAACTCTCCTCCGTTTTGACCCACAGCCCGTACGTGTGGGAATCGCCGACGCAGAGCACACGGATCGGTGCCGACGCTCCGCCAATCGGTTCGATTGCGCGCGGGGCGGGACGGAGCATCGGAACCGCCAATCGCAACCCCAGCTCGAGGACGACCAGCCCAAGCCCGATTCCGAAGCCGATCAGCCCCACGATGGGCGCTCCACGTCGGACCCATGTTCGCGCCGATCGCATTCAACCTCACCCCGGCATTCCCGCCCACAGCCGCAGCCAATGCCACTGCGGCTCCCAACCTGGAAGTTGGGCGTCCGGAATCGGCGGGGGTTGCCCCACGAGCACCACACGACCCGGCGCCTGGGTTGGAGGTTGGGTCGGGCTGTACACTTCAACGCGAGGCGGGTCGGCCGTGAAGAACCGCTGCGCACCGCCCAAAGCGAACACATCGTCGGTGATACCGTCGCGTGGAATCAGCACCTCTCGCACGCCCTGCTCCGCGTCGCCAACGTTTCGTACGCGGTATACCCAACGCGCTGACCATTCTGCCGTGCCTTTGACCAAAACCACCTCCGGATTGTCGCGAACCGCCCGCCCATCGGTTGCAACGTCGATCAACACAATCAGCGCCACTATCGACACGGCGACTCCACGCCACCACACCCCGCCCACTAGTTGACATGAGCCGACAGCGGCCAGTGCGGCGCCCAATCCGGCGATTCCGATGAAGTAGCTGAAGTAGTGCCCGGCGAGCGGCAGGACGGGCAGCAAGCTGATCACGAACAGGCTGCCCCCGATTGCGATGAGGCGCCAGCGATCGCTGCCACGCCCGACCCGCCACAGCGCGGCAACCACCACGAATGTCACCGCACAACCGAGGCCGATCAGCGCGCGTCGGCCGAGCGGTAAGAGTGCCAGCGCATTGAGTGACGCGGCACTGTACTGCCCCAGACGTTGTAACCACCCGACCAGGTCCAGCCGCGGCGCGTAGGCATCGGTAACTACAAACGGCCGTACCGCGCTGAAATAGTATACCTTGGCAGTGAGGTAGGCCGTGACCACAATCGAGGGCACTGCAAGATGCGCGACCACACGGCGGCGCGGCTCTCGCTCCGAGCGTAGCAGCGCGATCGTAACGAGCAGCAGCGGCGCTACCACCGCGTGCTCACTTGCCAGCAGACCGACGACTTGGAGCGTAGCGCAGCCAACCGCGCGGACGGACGACGATGTGCGCAGCCATAGATAGATCATCGTCAGGACTACCAAGGCTGTCCCGCTCATCGTGAAAGTCGACAACCAGTAGACCGCACTCGCATGCCCGGGTTCCGCCGCATAGACAACCGCCGCCGCTAGTCCGCCGATCGTCGACGCCGTTAAGCGCCGTGCTATCGCGAACACGAGCAACCCGTTGAGTCCATGGACGGCGAGATGCAGCGCGTGATACGCGGATGCGTCGTAGCCGAACAGCTGCCGGAGCACATAGAAGTATCCAACCGCAGTCAGCGGCCGATAGAGGAGAAAGCCGTTGTGACTGAAACGAAACACTTGGCCGATGTCAGCGAGACGGTTGAAATGGATCGCTGCCGCATTGTCCATTGCCCAGAAATCGTCGCGCGCGAAAAACACGAGCAGTGCGTCACGAAAGCGCACGAAGAAATACACCGCCAACAACCCGATGGCTGCGGCCGTCGGCAACAGCGCCGGGCGCATTACCGGCGCGGCTGTGTCGGATGCCATACCTCGCCGACCCACGCCCAGTCGTGCCGGTCGACGCCGCCGAGCGTGACCAGCAGGACGACGTACAGCGGCACTACAGCGACCGCCTGTGCACTCGGCGTCATAAGCAAGCGCACTCCGACCGCCGTCGCCGCGATGGCAATCAGAGGACGAATCGCCTCGCGACAACACACACGCAAAATCGCCTGCGTCTGCGGGACCACGCTGAAGAGGACGAAGCTGCTCGCACCGCTCACCAACGTCGCGGCCGCGGCCCCGGTCGCACCCCAGCGCGGGATCCAGAGCAGGTTGAGCAGCAGGTTGAGCGCCACCGCCGCCGCACTCACCACCGCCATGACGCGTTGCTGGCGGTTGACCACCATGAGGTTGATGTACACCGCACCGGTGAACGAAAAGAACATCCACCACGCCAGCAGGGCCAGAGCGGTCGCCCCTTCCGCGTACGCCGCGCCGTACAACACGCGGATGATTTGAGCACGCTCCAGCGTCAGAAGCAGTGCGATCGGCAGCACCAATGCAATCAGGTAGCGCACCGTGACCCGATAGATCTGCTGAAAACGCTCCGGAGCCGAACGCTCGGTTGCAGCGAGCAGTGGAAATAACGTTACCATCACCGACTCTGGGATCAGACTGAGCGCTTCCGTCACTTTCACCGCCACGGCGTATTGCCCTACGTCCGCCGTGCCGCGCAGCCAATACAGCAGCACTTGGTCGATCCGCATGCTGATCAGAAACAGCAGGATGACCGCGCCCAACTCCCACGATTCGCGCCACAGGTAGCGCAGCAGTATAGGGTCCGGGCGCCACACCACCGCCATCTTCGGCAGCGCGACCCACAGGATCAACGCGACCGTCAACACGCCGGTAATGAGAGCGGATACAAACACCGCCGGCAGCCGGCCGCCGAGCGAGATCACCACCGCCGCCGACGCCACGAACACGATCTGTCCGGGGAGCGTCAGGAGGTAGGTGTAGTGCATCTCGAAGCGCGACTGGAAAAATCCGCGCACCAGAATCTCGATCGATAACGGTAGACCGATAGCCGTCAGCAGGATGCAGAGCTGCGTCAGCGCCGGAAGGTTCAGCAGCCACGCCACCACCACCGCCACCGTCGCAGCCAGCAAGGACAGAACGCCTCGAATGACAAATCCCGTTCCAATCAACTCGCCGGCGCGTTCAGGTTGGCGCGAAATCTCGCGCGTGATCACGCGCTCGAAGCCGAGATCGACGATGAAGCCGAAGATGAACATGTATGCGACGACGAACGCATAGGTGCCGAATTCTTCCTCGCCCAAGCCCCGCGCCAGCACGATGGTGGTCACGAAGTGCAGCAGCCGCTGCGCCGCGCCGCCGATGACGACGACGAGGGTATTCGACACCAAACGACGCGACGTCGTCACGCGGGGCCTCCGGCCTTCTCCGCCACCACCAGGATCTCCGCCGCCGTCAGCCACGGCGACACTCGTGGCAGCAAGCGTGCCGCCCAACCGCGCCAGCCGTTCAGCTTCCACCCACGATTGGGCGGTACGTGCAAATGCAGTGCTCCGTCGCGTTGCTCGAAGCGGATGCCGAGCATGTTGAGGTCGGCCACCAGACCGACGCTGCGCGGCGGCTTCAGATCGTGCGGGTGCCAGCTCAGTGGACGAAATCCGCTTCGCTCCAGCGCCGCGAGGATCTCGTGCCGCTGGAAGCGATACTCGACGAAATAGTACCCGCGACCAGCCCAGGGCGTGTTGTAGCGACGATACAGATGATTCACGACGAATCGCCGCACCAGATTGTCATAGGGAACCGACACCAATAGCCGACCGCCCGGACGCAAGACTCGAGCGAACTCGCGCAGCGCGTCGTCGGGCCCTGCTTCGTTGTGCTCGACGACACCGAGCGATACCACAGCCGCCAGCGATGCCGATCGAAACGGCAACGTCGCGATGACGGCTCGCACCAACGGAACCGCCGGAGCCTGGCGATGAATCTGTTGCAGCACCGGCTCGAACAGATCCACACCGATCATACGCCGACCGCGCTGGTGGAGTCGGAGCAGCCATCGTCCACCGCCACAGCCCGCGTCAATCACCGGGCCGTCGCTTGGCACTTCGATGTCGAAGACCGCCGCCGACGCCGCATCATCGGCCAGCGCCAGGTAGGCGTCGTAGTCGGTGATGTCGCCTTCACGGCTGAAGATGAGATTCGGCTCGTGACCCGGGTAGAACGGAACGTAGATCGCAAAGGGCATCGCCCGTGTGACCTACTGCAGCTTGAGCGCGCGCAGCGGCAAGCGGCCGAGTACGCCGTCGATGAACCCGCGCAGCAGCCACAGGTAGGGCTTGATGCGTTCGCCGCGCGCCAGCCCCGAGACGATCAACCGCGTCAGCTCTACGAAGAACAGCGTGCAATACTGCGCCCGCTGCCGTAGCGAGCCATGCTTGCGGGCGAAGAAGATGCCATTGCGACCGAGGAAGTACAGCACCGGAAACGGGATCGGTCTTCCCGGGTGCGCGGCACCAAACCCCTTGTGGTAGATGATCGCCGCCCCATTGAACACGATGCGGAACCCGGCCGCGTGCGCACGGACACACCAGTCGACGTCCTCGTGATAGCCAAAGAAGCCCTCGTCAAATCCGCCGACCGCGTCGATCGCCGCGCGACTCATCATGATGCCGTTGCCAATCACCCAATCGACATCGCGCACGCCCGCCCACGCCGATCCGTCCGGTTGACCCTGCCCTGCGACGCGAACCAGCTCTTTGCCGTATGTCAGTTCGCCGTAGGCACCCCAAACTTCAGCGGGATTCTCCAGTCGCAAATTCTTCGCACCAGCCGCGCCGATGCCTGGCGTTGCGCGTGCCACGCGCACCAGTTCGGTTACCAACTCCGGATGCATCTCGGTGTCGTTGTTCAACAGCAAGACGTACTCCGCGCCGTTCGCCAGCGCGTCGCGCATGCCGCGGTTGTTGCCGCCGCAAAATCCAAGATTCTTTTCCATCACCAACACGCGCTGCTGCGGAAAGCGTTCGCGCAGGGCATCGACGCTGCCGTCGGCCGACGCGTTGTCCACCACAGTGGCAACGTAGTTCGGATACGTCAGCCGCGGCAGGGTCGCGACGCAGTTCAAGACATCCTCGCGGCCGTTCCAGTTGAGGATGACGATGGCGACCTTAGGCGCGTCCACAGCCGCTTCCGTCATGCCGCGAGCGGCGTCTGCTTCGCGCCACTGGACCCGACCAAGCCGAGTTCCGCCAAGGGCACCGGCCGGCCGACGAGGCCGTCTCGCAACCCGCGCAAGCGCAGGCGATAGCCGTCGAGTTCACCCATGCGCCAGCGATAGAGGGCTTCCTTGATCAGGCTGCCCGCGGTGTAGACGGCAAACGTCAATGCCTCGAACGGCGTGGCGTTCTTGCGAACGAACAGCACACTGTTGCGCGCCACCAAATAAGTGATCGGACTCCGGTAGCCGCCGCCTGTCGACGCATGCATGCGATGCAACACGACAGCCGAGGGAGTGTATCGAATACGCCAGCCCAGGCGCCGCGCTCGGGTACACCAGTCGACATCCTCGTGATAGGCGAAGAACCGTTCATCGAAAAACCCGACCGCTTCAAGTGCGGCGCGGCGCAGCAACATCGCCCCGCCCGACACGCTGTCGACATCGCGCGCGACGTTGAACTTCGTCACATCCGGCTCCAACCAGCCTTCGACGCGCACGAGCGAACCATGGAAAGTCACCACCCCATAGGCGGCGTGAATGCGGGGCGGCGATTCGTCGGTCAACGTTTTCGCCCCCGACGCGCCAATGCGAGGGTCTTCGTCGAGCGGTCGCAGCATCTCGGCGAGCAGCCCGGGGTCGGCCACCGCATCATTGTTGAGCAACAGGATCGCCTCCGCGCCGGCAGCGAGGGCAAAGCGGATGCCCTCGTTGCAGCCGCCGGCAAATCCGCGATTGGATTCGAGCTGCAGCACCTTGACGCCCGGGCACGTCGCCTCCAGCGCCGGACGTGGATCGGGTCGCGAACCGTTATCGACCACGATGACTTGCTCGGGCTGCCGCGTCAGGCGCTCCAGACTGCGCAGACACCGCAGCGTCAGGTCCAACTGATTCCACATGGGGATGACGACAGCCACGCGCACGAGAGTCACTTGCGGGCATGCGCGATCGCCAGCACCCCGCCCGCCGTCCACCACGGCGAGAGCGGATCGAGGAGGCGGCGCACGAGACGACCGCGCACGTTCATCTCCCAGTGCCGATGTCCGGGCGCGACATCCCACGCGCTGCTGCGGTAGCCAAAGAACGACGAGGAATCGACCCACAGCCCCTTACCCAACGGGAGGCGAAAATCATCGGCATGCATCGACGCGATTTCGAATCCGCACTCCGTAAGGAAGCCCCGCAGCTCGCGGGCGCTGAAGCGATACTCGGCGAATTGCAGATCCAGCCCCGAGCGTCGCTTCTGCCCATCCCGCAACCGCCGCAGATGGTTGATGAGCACGCGCCGGAAGTAGTTGTTGTACGGCACGGCGACGACCGCCACTCCGCCAGGACGCAGAACCCGCCACAGCTCCCGCAGCGCGCGCTGTGGCCCTTCCCGAAAGTGCTCGACGACCCCGAACGACAAGACCCCCGCCAGCGAGTTGTCGCGAAACGGCAACTCGAGCACATCGCTGGTCAGCAACGGAAGATCGGGAACCTCCGCCTGAGCACGAACCATCGCGGCGTGGGAGATATCCAACCCAACCACAGGAAAGCCAGCGCGTCGCAGGTAGATCACCCAGCGCGCCAAGCCGCAGCCGGTCTCGGCGATGACGCCGTCGTGCGGCAGGCTGCCGCGCACCACATCGAGCGTCGTTTCGTAGTCACACAGCGCGGTTTGCTCTTCGACCGAGTCGGCGTTGCGGTACCAGAATTCTTGGCTCGGATCGATTCCCAAGCTGACGTTGTAGTACGTAAAGCTCATCGTACTTCCGGTTGGAAACCCAACTCTGTGAGGGGCATGGGCTGATCGCGCAGCGCATCGAGCATTCCGCGTACCTTGAGCACCACGCCTTGCTGTTCGCCACTCCAGCATCGCCGCAGATACTGGAATGGCAGCGTTCCCAGTTGAAAGGCGATGAACCGAAGCGCCTCATGCCAGCGTGCATGCTTGCGTACGAACCGCACCATGTTGCGTCCAGCCAAGTATTGTCGCGGCGTCACGTACCCTTTGCCTCCCGAGCTGCGATGGCCCTTGTGCAATATCCGCGCAGCGGGAGCAAACACTACCCGCCACGATTGCTCGCGCGCTGTCGCGCACCAGTCAACATCCTCATGATAGGCGAAGAACGCTTCATCGAAGAGGCCGATCTGTTCCAAGGCTTGCCGGCGCAGCAGCAAGGCCGTTCCCGGCACCCACTCGACGTCCCGCTGCTCGGCGAAGCGCTCGTCATCGCGCTCGTAGTAGCCGATCAATCGGACGAGACCCTGTCGGTACGTGACCTCACCGTACGCTACCCACACCAGGGCGGGATCTTCAAACGCCAACACCTTGATCCCAACCACCGCGATGCGAGAGTCGCTCTCCGCTGCCGCAACGGCAGCGGTCACGAAGTCTGGTTCGACGATGGTATCGTTGTTGAGGACAAATACGTAGTCGTGCCCGCGCTCGAGCGCGTAGCGGATGCCGACGTTATTGCCGCCGGCATAGCCGAGGTTACAATCGTTCTCGATGTAGGTCACTGTGGGGTACGCGGTAAGAATCGCGGTGCGCGGTGATGGCCGCGAGCCATTGTCGACAACCACGATTTCTGCCCGCGGATAGGTCACGTGCGTCAGACTCTCGAGGCACTCGAGCGTGTCGTCCGTACCGTTCCAGTTGAGCACGATCACGGCCACGCTCGGAGACTGCTCTGCTGTCATGCGGATTCATCCATAACGGTCCGATACACATCCCACGTCGCTCTGGCCGTGTGCTCCCAGCGGAATTTTCCCGCGCGATCGAGGCCGCGCTGGCGCCATTGAGCGCGGCGTTCGTCGTTCGCCGCCAGCAGATCGAGCGCGGCCCGAATGGCCACCGAGTCGAGGCGATCGAGGAGCAGCCCGACGCCATTGACGAGTTCGACCGCCGCGCTGTTTCCGCCCGCCACTACCACACACCCACACGCCATCGCTTCAAGCAAGGACAACCCGAACCCTTCATACGCCGACGGACTGACCAGCGCGAGCGCGTGGCGATACAGCGTCGCCAGCTCAGAATCCGAAACCGTTCCGAGATAGCGCACACGTGACGGCGGACGATCGACAAAGGCTGGCCGGTAGCCGGGACGCACGCGTCCCGCAATCACGAGCTGCCAGTCGGCGGGTCCACCCCAGCTCACAAACGCATCGACCAAGGCTTCCACGTTCTTCCGTGGTTGGATCGTGCCGGCGTACAAGATGTAGCGGGGAGGCAGCTGCAATCGGCGAACCGTCGCGGCATCGTCCGCCCCGCGCGTTGGGTGGAACTCCGTCGTCACACCGAGCGGGACGGCGACGACACGATCGCCCGGCAGGCTAAAGTGGTTCGCGATATCTTGGCGAGCATGCGCGCTGTCGGCAATCACGCGCGCGGCGTGCCGGATCGTTCGCGGCAGCTCCCATCGTTGGTGCAGGCGCTGCAGCCAGGCGAAGCTCGCCGGGCAGTGGTACACCGCCAGATCGTGAATCGTCACCACTTGGCGACACTCCATCCGACCGGGCAGAACGCCCTTTGTCCCGTGATAGAGATCTGGACGATGGCGGCGCACCAGACGGGGGATCACGACATGATCCCACAACGGTTGCGCGAACGAGGCAGGCAGCGGCGCATGAATCACGGTCACGTTGCCGCCGCTGACATTGATCGTCGTGGGCGCGTCGGTAAAGACCAGGATCTTAAGCTCCGCTTGGGCGAGCGCCGCCAGAGCACGCACCAGCTCGCGGGCATAGGTTGCGGGGCCGCCGAGCACCCCGAGCACCGCACCGATCGCAACCCGCATTGCCGTATCACAACGTCTGCGGCGCGGGCGTGGGTGCACCGGTGCGGCCGCGCCATCCACCCCGCAGCCCACGTCCGAGCGCACGCACGATGTCGCCGCGGCCACGCAGTGCGTACCAGATCATGCTGCTGGCAATGAGCGCACTGTAGAGTGGCCAGAACCCTACCCAATCGACCAAGCCACCGTGCTTGCGCATCAAGTAGAGCAAATTGCGGCTCTTGAGTTCCGCACTCAGGGGAGTGAAGCCGCCCGCGAAGCCGCGCATTCCATCGTGTGCAGCAACTGCTGTGGGCACGCAGAGAATCTCGTACCCGGCGCGGCCGGCGCGCAAACAGAGGTCGACCTCTTCGTAGTAGGCAAAATACGCAGGATCGAACGCTCCGACCTCTTCGAGGCAACGGCGCGTCAGCAGCACCACGCATCCCAAAAGACCACTGACCGCGTACGGTTCCGAGCGTACTCGCCGGTAACGCAACAGAGTGCGCGGCGCGCAGAGCAACGGGAGCACAATCCGTTCACCGCGCGACTGCTCGGCCCCGCTCTGCGCATCGATCACAACCGGCCCGAGTACGCCGGCGTTGGGATGCCTCTGGGCGGCGGCCAGCAAATGCGCTAGTGCGTCAGCCCGCAGTACGACATCTTGCGTGAGCACGAGAACGAACCGCGCCCCGAGTTGCAGAGCCCTTTCGATCCCGGCGTTGTTGCCGCCGGCATAGCCGCGGTTCGCGGGCAACTCGATGAGCTCAACATCGGCGACATTGCCGTAACGTTGGCGCAACCGCGCACGCTCCACTGCTTCGGAATCGTTGTCCACCAAGACGATCCGGTAGTCTACCACCCGCTGCGCGCGCATGGACTCGATACAGCGGTCAGTCCCCTCGCCGCCGTTCCAACTCACGATGACTACACCGACCGCGGGAATGGTTGTCATCACTGCGCCGCGGCGAGCGCATCGGCGAACACCGTCACCAGTCGGTCGCCTTGTTGCGCGGGACTGAAGCGGTCATGCATCAGCGTTTGCGCGTGGCGCGCCATCCGTTCGCGTTGCGCCTGATCGGCCGCCAGACCACGGATCGCCTCGGCTAGCGCGGCAGCATTGCCGGCTGGAGTCAGACGGATCGTCTCGCCATCGACGAATACCTCTCTGATCGCCGGCGAGTCGGCGCTGATGATTGCGCAACCGACGCTGGCGGCCTGATAGACTTTGTTGGGTATCACCATCTGCGCCTTGGCGGAGGTGCCGAAGATGCCCAACACGATATCGGCATCGGCAAGCTCATCAGCCAACCGCTCATACCGAACCCATTCGATGAACTCGACTGAATCGAGCCGCAACTGCCTGGCCAGCGCAAGACACGCGGCGCGCTCCGGTCCTGCACCGATGATTCGAAACGTGATGCGCGGCTGGTCGCGGAGCCGTTCGGCGGCCCGCACTATCGTCTCGATTCCATGCAACGGCAAGAACTGTCCGTAGAAGAGAACCCGACAGTCAGATCGTGCTCGCGACCCTAACGGACGGCTGGGGAACGCGGCCACATCGGTGCCAAGATACCAGGTGACAGTGTGTTCCGGATCGATCGCGAGCTGGCTGTGCAAGTAGCGGCGGTGCGCTTCCGTATCGATCACCACACGCGTCGCACTTTGGAGGCTCAGGCGATCGAGTTGACGAACGAGCGTGGCCCGCAGCGAGCGGGGTGGAAACTGGCGACGATCATCCACCAGGGTTTCGGTGATGGTCACCAGGGGAGCGAGAACGATTGGGTAACGGCGTCCTGCCAACCAACGCAGCAAGAGCACGTCGAGTTGGCCGTTGAATCCGACCAACGCCACCGGGGCGGGCGCGCGCTGCCGACGCCACTCCCGCGCCAAACTGGCACCGATCTGTAGATAGCGAACTGCCAGCCGGAACAATGAGGTTGGAGAGAAGTAGGCGCGCGTCTTATCGCGCGTGTGCTGCCACAGCGGGCGATGGCATTCGACTACGGAAATCTCCGCCGCGGCGCAAGCGTGACGAAGAATGCGGGTCACGGTGTGCTGCGAATTGTAGGTGCCGAACAAACACACAGATTGCGGCGCTGAAGCACCGCGGGACGTCACAACCGGCCACCCTCAACCTTTTGCAGCTCGGCGCCCGTACCACAAGCCTCGATGTCGTTGGTCCGCTCCCCTAGCTCCATCCGGCGGATGCGCAGCAACACGTCCTCGATTAGATAGCGGTTGGCGCCAATGAGATCTGCGATGAGGCCGATGAGCACGATCTGAAATCCGATGGTGATGAGGAGCACGGTCAGCATCAGGGACTGCAGGTGGCCTCCCCCTCCGTCGCCGAGAAAGAAGTAGAGAAAGCGCAATCCCAGGGCCATCCCGATCGCAATCATCGCGCCGCCGAGGTACGAGAACACCTTGAGCGGCTCGTAGAGCGCATAGATGCGGAGCATCGTACTCGCCGAGCGTTTCACGTAGCTCCACGTGCTCGTGAATAGCTGCGACTCGCGGCGCGGCTGATTCGTCGTCACCGGTACGTGCGTCACCGGCAGACGCTTCTTGCCCGCCTGGATGATAGTCTCCAGCGTGTACGTGAAGTCGGAGATCACGTTCAACCGGAGTGCAGCATTGCGGCTCAGCGCCCGAAAGCCGCTGGTCGCATCGGGGATTTCTGTACCCGAGAGCGTCCTGACCACGAAACTCCCATAGTACTGCAGCCACCGTTTCAGCGGGCTGAATTGCCGCAGGGCCGACGGATTGCGATCGCCCACCACCATCTCGGCTCGATGCTCGAGAATGGGTCGGATCAATTGTGCGATGTCGCTGCCCGCATACTGATTGTCGGCATCGGTATTGACGATCACGTCGGCGCCGAGCCGCAAGCACGCGTCAATCCCGGCGGTGAAGGCGCGCGCGAGGCCACGGTTGTTCGGAAATCGGAGAATGTAGTCAACCCCCTCGGCGCGCGCGATCTCGGCGGTGGCGTCGGTCGAGCCATCGTCAATCACCAGCACCTCGACCCGTTCGACACCGGCAACGCTGCGCGGCAGGTCGCGGAGTGTCGCCGCCAGGTGATCCGCCTCATCGTAACAAGGGATCTGGATTATGAGTTTGTGAACAGGCACGACCATTTCGACTGGATAGGGTGACATAGCGCTGTCGACTCTGTCAACGCAATTCCGCGAAGGTGCAATTCCGCGAAGGGCAGTGTTCGGACCCGCCATCCCGCAGCTCTGCCCCTGAATGCGGCGGCGATTTGATCGCCCACCACCCAGTGATAGAAGATCAACGCCTCGGACCGCCATGCGGACGCTACTGGGACCCGCCCTTCTCGCCATCGTTTCGTATCTCGTGGGGGGATGCGTGCGGCGCCTACTACTCGGGCGCGGTCCTACAGCCGGGATCGCCGAGCACCGATTGTTCGAAGAGTTGCTAATCGGGGTGCTGTTGATTTCATGGGTCGGCATGCTGCTCGCCGAGTTCGGGTTCTTTCGAATCGCGCCCTTACTCGGCGCCTGCGCTGCGGTGTCCGGGCTCGCGCTCCTGGCGCATCGGGCACCTCCCCGCAGGTATGATCGATCTGATGCGTTGGGACTACTCATCGCCCTAGTGGCGGTGGTGTGGGTAACCCCGCCCTTCGATACTCTACTCTACGGATCGGATTCGAGCGTCTATCAAGCGGGCGGCATTCATCTGGCGCGGACGGGTGGCTTGGAGTTCAACGATCCAACCATCGCCGCGTTGACGCCAACCGAGCAGGCCTGGTTGCTCCCAAGTCAAGCCTCGGACACGGTATCGCCGCCCTATCTCCGGCTCGCGGGTGGGTTCACGCTTGCCGATCGCACTGCACCGTCCGTGTTGCCCGCATTTCATCACTTGTTCATGGTTTGGACTGGCCTCTCCGTGCTATTCGGCGGCGTGAGTGCCGCTCCGTGGGCGGCAACATTTTTCACCGCCCTCGCACCGTGGGCCCTGTATCGCTTCACGGCTACTATCGCCCGCAATCAGCTTGCCGCAATCGTTACGGTGGCACTGCTCGGAGCGACGGCGCCGCAATATTGGTACGGTCGCTTCCCCATGCCGGAGGTCGCGACCCAGTTTCTGATCTGGGGGGCGCTCGCGTCGTTCGTTACTTGGCAGTGCGGGCAGAGTATCCGAGACGCCGTTCTCGCGGCGGCAGGGCTCGGTGTGGCTGGCATAATGCGCGCCGACCAATTCCCCTTGCTCGCGCTTCCGGTGCTGTGGGCAGCGGCACGCAGCGCGCCGCTGCCCCGACGACAGTGGATCGCCTTCGCCGCTACACTGGGCGCACTGTGGCTGCACGCCGTGCTCCATCTGGCGACATTTCGCACACACTACTACAGCTTCGCCCGCAATCTCATGGTCGACGGGTGGCATCACCTCGGCAATCGGGGCTTGCCCGTCGCGTTCGGGGTGCTGCTAACCGCACTGGTCCTGCTCCTGTGGGCACGGCCACGCGGCTGCCGTCCTATCCTCTTCGCGGTGGCAATGGTCGCGACCGTGAGCGACGTTGCACTACTTATCGGTCGCGGCGAGTGGAACGCCGAAACCAATATCGGCTACCTCATCACCTACTGCGGCGTCCCCATGCTCGTTGCCGCTATCGCCGGTGCGCTCGCACTCCGTCGTACGAGCAGTCCGAGACTCTTCTGGTACACATTGATTATCGCTGCGACTCACGCCCTTCTGGATCCACACGCGCAGCCAGTACCCTTGTGGGTGGCCCGGCGCTTCGTACCAGTGCTCCTCCCCGGAATTGCGTTCCTCGCAGGCATCGCATTGACCAATGTGTATGCAACGGGCCACCGCATCACCGGTTGCATTGCGATGCTAGCGTGCATTGCGGCCCCCGCTCTCCATACGCTGCCACTGGCGACGCACTCGCTTTACCCCACCGCCGCACCGCACGTCGAAGCCGTCGCAGCGCTGCTACCCGCAGGCGCTGTCGTCGTAGCCGAAAAAACCACCTCGTTGACTACTCAGTTTCTACCTGCACTTTGGTCGATAGGGGGAATACCGCCCTACCTCATCGAACCCGATCGCCGAGCCGACGTCGCACACCTGGTACTCAGCCTGTCACCACGACCCGTCTTCTGGTTGACGGTCTCGCAGCAGCCGCCCGCGCCCGTGCCTGGTCTGCTAATCGTTCCAGTCGCGAGCTACTCCTTCGCATTTCCAGTCGCGAACTTCGAGCGCTATCGTGAGAAGGTGGCAGTGGTAGGTGGCGAAACCATGAGGATTGGTCTTTATCGCTTGCTGCTCGATCCGAACGCAAGAAGGGCCGAGTAGCTCAGCGCTACTCGGCCCTTCTTGCAAGTCTCGAAGCTGGAACGCTTAACGAATCAGGCCCGGGCGTGCGATGACATCACCGGCCCCGGGGGCTCCCACGCCTACGGCGAGTTCAGCGGCTATCACTTCGATATTCATCGAGGTGCCGACCACTGGCAACTGTCCCGCAGTAGCACATGCACCCAGCGTAGTCGTCTGAACGCACACACCGGCCGAACTGCAAGTGGCCGTGGGGCAGTTGAGGGTTTCATCAACGAACGTTCCTAGCGGCGCAGCGCGCTTGCTCGAACGTACGGTGAGCTTCAGCTGGACCTTCTGCACCGACGGGAAACCTGAACCGACGAGTACCACGCGACCACTGCGCCCGACGATTAGCCGTGCCAAACGGAACGTCTTCGTCGACCCGGAAGACGACGGACACGCGGCCACATTGCTTATCGTTGTTGGAGCCGTCATTGGATCGCATTCATCGTACCCCTGAACCAACCAGGTCAAGAAGCCTGGGCCAATCTGGTTCGGGTTTGGAATCGTCGCCTTCACAGCCATCGGCAAACCAAATAGCACCACCGCAGCTGCCGCTGCTGCCAACTGCCCAATTCTGCGCCTCGTCATTCTCGCCTCCTTTGTCTTTCTCAAGAGTTTCTTAAACGCCCCAAGTTGTCCGAACCAATCCCCCCCGGTTCAACCTGAGGGTGACGGCGCCCGTGCCTGCTGCTGGATTCTGTCCGTCATAACTTCAACCGATCCCTACTTTCACAGTGACTGGGATTATCTACCCAGTATGCAAACTTTGTCAAGAAAAAAATGAAGCGCCTCATTCATTCCCGATTCTGGCCGATTTTGACCGCTAGTCTACTCACCTAACGGCTGTGCCAGCGCGGCGTGCGCGGCCTGTTGCTCCGCAGCCCGCTTGCTCGAACCTACACCTTGTGCAACCACTCGGCCGCCGATCTCCACTGCAACAACAAACTGACGGTCATGATCCGGCCCCGAGCTTCCAACGACTCGGTAATGCGGGGTGGTCCCGAACGCAGCCTGCACCCGCTCTTGCAGGCGGGTCTTGTAGTCCGTGTCGTGGGCGATGGTGGTGCCCAACTCAGCTGCAAAGTGCATCTGCACCAAGGCTCGCACACTCGCGTATCCGGCGTCTAGAAACACGGCACCGATCACCGACTCGTATGCGGCTGCCAAGATCGACCCCTTCGATCGTCCACCGCTCTTCTGTTCGCCGCGACCGAGTCGGAGCGCGGCGTCAAGGCTAAGCTGCTTCGCCTTAGTCGCCAGGGACTCCGCTTTCACACACGCCGCGCGCGCGAGTGACAGCCTACCCTCACTCCAATCCGGGTGCCGCTCAAACAACAACTCAGCAATCGCCAGTGCGACCGCCGCATCGCCGAGAAACTCGAGCCGCTCGCTCGCACACGCGTTGTCGGTACGTGGCACCGACGCATGCGTCAGGGCCTGCCGCAGGAGACTGTCGTCTTGAAACACGTGGCCGATCCGTTCCGCCACGCGTTGAAGCGATGTCTCACCTTCAGAGTCCGACGTGCACATGCCTGGTCTCTTCAACGTGCGTACTGCGGACCACTGCGCGCTCGATCCATCCGCCGCCAACGACGCGCTCGCCATCATACAGCACCGCCGCCTGCCCTGGCGTGATCGCCACGAGCCCGCGTGGCGCACTGACGGTGAACGCGTGATCCGTCGCGCTCTCAACTTGAACCACCGTCGGCTCGAAACGCGAGCGTATTTTCACGCTCAACATCGCACCCGGCAATGGCGGGGTCCCGCTGATCCACACCGCTTGCGTCGCGCTCAACCCAATCGCCGCGGTCGCTTCACGTGGTCCGACGTGAACCACGCGGTCGGCCGGATCGATGCGCGTGACGTACAGCGGACGGCCCGCGTTCAGCCCCAACGCCCGTCGCTGCCCCACCGTGAAGCGGTGAATGCCCTCATGCTGTCCCACCACCGCACCGGTTTCATCGACGATCGCACCGCCACGAATCGCCGGCGCGCGCTGCGCCACGAACGACACGTACTCCCGGCGCGGCGCAAAACAGACTTCCTGACTCTCAGGCTTTGCCGCCACGCTCAACCCGAGCGCTTCAGCCCTGCGGCGCACCTCGCTCTTCGTCAAATCGCCGACGGGAAAGATGGTGCGCGATAGCACGTCTGGGGTCAGCGCGAACAGAAAGTACGACTGATCTTTCGCCGCGTCGTTCGCTCGCCACAACTGCGAACGATCACCCTCTGCACCGTGCGTCACGCGCGCATAATGCCCGGTCGCGACCCAGGTGGCGCCGAGCTCGCGGGCACGCTCCCAAAATGCGCCGAACTTGACGAATTGATTGCAGCGCACGCACGGATTCGGCGTGCGACCGGCCACGTACTCCGCCACAAACGGATCGACGACCGCGGCCGCAAACTGGCGCTGGAAATCCATGACATAGAATGGAATGCCGAGTTGCGATGCGACACCACGAGCATCGAGGAAATCGTCGAGGGTGCAACAGCCGCTGGCCGACGCGCCGTCCTCGCCAGCCCACAGGCGCATCGCCACACCGATCACGTCGTACCCCTGCTCCACCAGTAATGCGGCCGCAACCGAGCTGTCGACGCCGCCGCTCATCCCAACCACCACGCGCGGCCCCTTAGGCATAGGCCACCGCGCGCGGCACACGGCGCACTTGAGCGACGAGGGCGGCAACCACGTCGATGGCTCGATCGATCTCGCCGACCGTCGTTTCCCGCCCTAGGCTGAACCGCACACCATCGCGCGCTTCGTCATCGGTCAAGCCGAGCGCGCGCAGGACGTGCGACGGCTCGGCCGCGCCCGCCGCGCACGCCGAGCCGGTCGAGATCGCCACGTCCTCAATGTCCGCCCCCGCCACCAGGGCTTCCCCGCGCACACCCGCGATGCACACGTTAAGCGTATTGGGCAGACAGTAATCGCGCGGGCTGTTGCGCCGCACGTCACCGATCGCCGTCGCCAGCCCTTCCCACAAACGTTCCCGCAGCTCGGTCGTACGCGTACACGTCACGTCATCCGCCACGGCAACCCCGCACGCCGCGCCGAATCCAACGATGCCGGTTACGTTCTCGGTGCCTGAGCGCCGCCCGCGCTCCTGACCACCGCCGAACACTCGCGGCTCCAGCGCGACACCTCCGCGCACCCACAACGCACCCACACCCTTGGGGCCGCCAAGTTTGTGTGCCGAGAGCGAGAGCAAATCCGTTTCCTCCGCGACCACGGGAATCTTGCCGACCGCCTGTACCGCATCGACGTGGAGCAGAGCTCCGGCGGCACGACAAAGCGCGGCAATCTCTGCGATCGGCTGGATCGTCCCGATCTCGTTGTTCGCCCACCCCACGCTCACGAGCGCAACGCGATGCTGAAGCGCTGTGCGTAGTCCATCGAGATCGACCCGCCCAGTTCGATCAACACCGATACGGTGAACCGGGCGCCCGTCTGCTTCCAATCGAGTCGCCGACGCGAGCACCGACGAGTGCTCGATCGTCGTCGTAACCAGGGCACCATCCCTCGCCGTCGCCACTCCGAACAGCGCGAGCACTCCGAAGAGCGCCAAATTGTTGGCTTCGGTCCCGCCGCCGGTGAAGACGATCTCGCTCGCCCGTGCACCAATGAGTCGCGCGACCTGCGCACGCGCGTTCTCCACCGCGACACGGGCACGCGAGCCGAGTCGATGCACGCTCGATGGGTTGCCGAACTCCGCCCCGAGGTACGGCAGCATGGCGGCGCGCGCCTCGGGACAAAGCGGCGTAGTGGCGTTGTAGTCCAGGTAAATCACGGTCGAGCCGATGCTACTCCGCGCCCTGGCCGGCCTTCTGCGAGCGGCGGTGGCGCTTGCCATCCTTGTAGAGCTTGTACTCCATGCTGTCGACCAACGCCTGCCAACTCGCCTCGATCACGTTGGGCGACACCCCCACCGTGCCCCAGCGCTCGTGCTCGTCGCCCGACTCGATCAACACCCGCACGCTCGCGGTCGTACCGGTGCCCGAACTGAGCACTCGCACCTTGTAGTCGAGGAGCTTCATCTGATCGATTTGCGGATAAAACTTCGTCAACGCTTTCCGCAGCGCCTTGTCGAGCGCATTCACCGGGCCATTGCCCTGCGCCGCAGTGTGCTCGACGGTGCCATCGGGGCCTTCGATCATGATGGTGGCTTCCGCCAGTGGCTCCTCGCCCTCGCTGCGCTTCTCGTCGATGACGCGAAAACCCTTGAGCCGGAAATGCCGCACGCGCTCGTTGTGGAGGCCCTTCTGCAACAGCAGCTCGAACGACGCCTCGGCGCCCTCGAACTGATAGCCTTGATGCTCAAGGTCCTTCAGCTCGCTCAGCACGCGGCGCACGTTGAGATCGGTGCTGTCCAAATCGATGCCGTACTCCTGCGCTTTGTACACGATGTTGCCACGGCCAGAGAGATCAGACACCAGGACGCGCTGATGGTTGCCGACTAGCGCCGGATCGATGTGCTCGTAGGTCAGCGGGTTCTTCTGCACCGCGGCGACGTGAATGCCGCCTTTGTGTGCGAACGCGCTCATGCCGGTGTATGCCTGCCGTTTGTTGGGCTCGATGTTCGCCAACTCGTAGACGAAGCGCGATAGTTCCTGCAGGCGCCGTAGTTGCGCCGGCGTTACTATCTTGTACCCCATCTTGATTTGCAGGTTCGCCATCAACGAGCAGAGATTGGCGTTACCGCAGCGCTCACCGATGCCGTTGATGGTGCCCTGTACTTGCACCGCGCCGTGCTGCACCGCGATCAAGCTGTTGGCCACGGCCAGCTCGGCATCGTTGTGGCAATGAATGCCGACCGGTGTTTGCGTCATCGCCCGCACCGCATCGACCCCCGCCGCGACTTCTTCGGGCAGGCGCCCGCCGTTGGTTTCGCACAGGCACAGCAAGTCGGCACCGCCATCGGCCGCCGCCTGCACGCACTCGAGGGCGAACTCGGGATTGGCGCGAAAGCCGTCGAAGAAATGTTCGGCGTCGAAGATCACCCGATCGACGCGCTTTTTCAAAAAACTGATGGTGTCGTGGATGACCTCGAGATTTGCCGCCTTCGAAATGCGCAGATCGTCGCGTACGTGGAGATCCCAAGTCTTGCCAAAAATCGTCACCACCGGCGTCTCGGCGCGCAGCAGCATCGCCACATTGGTATCGTGCGCCGCCTTGACGTTGGCCCGGCGCGTCGATCCGAACGCCGCCACCTTGGCATGGCGCAGGGACAGTTTCTTGGCCTCTTGGAAGAACGCTTCGTCGCGCGGATTCGAGCCGGGCCAACCGCCCTCGATGTAGTCGACGCCAAATTCGTCGAGTCGCTCCGCGATGCGCAGCTTATCTTCCAACGTGAAAGCGACGTCCTCCGCCTGCGTGCCGTCGCGCAGGGTCGTGTCGTAGATCTGGATCGTGCGGCTCACGCCGGCACCTCGCTGGCAAGCCCGCGCTCGACCAGCGCCTCGTGCAGCACGCGCACCGCCAACTCGGCGTACTTCGCCTCGATCACCACCGACACCTTGATCTCCGACGTGGAGATCATCTGAATGTTGATGCCTTCGTGCGACAACACTTCGAACATCTTCGCAGCCACGCCCGCGTGGCTGCGCATGCCGAGGCCGACGATCGACACCTTCGCCACGTCGGTGGCGGTGGCCACGCCGCCGGCGCCCACCTCGCGCGCGAGCTGCTCGACAATGCCCAGCGCCTGCTGAAAATCCGTGCGCGGCACGGTAAACGTGAGGTCAGTGAAGCCGTCCGCGCTCGCGTTCTGGATAATCATGTCGACGACGATGTTCGCCGCCGCGATCGGTCCGAACACCTTCATCGCTAGGCCCGGACGATCCGGCACATGGCGCAGCGTGATCTTGCTCTCATCGCGATCGAGGGTCACTCCCGACACCAGAACGTCTTCCATTCCATGTTCCTCCGGTACGACCCAGGTGCCTTCGGCATTCGAGAAACTCGAACGCACGTGCAACGGCACCTGGTAGCGCTTGGCAAACTCCACCGCGCGGATCTGCAACACCTTGGCGCCAAGGCTCGCCAGCTCCAACATCTCATCGAACGAGATGCGCGCCAGCTTGCGCGCGCCCGGGCAGATCCGCGGATCGGTGGTGAACACGCCCTCCACGTCCGTGTAGATCTCGCACACATCCGCCTTCACCGCCGCCGCCACGGCCACCGCCGTGGTGTCACCGCCGCCGCGGCCAAGCGTGGTGATATTCTCGTTCTCGTCCACGCCTTGAAAGCCGGCGACCACCGCCACGGTGCCGCCGCGTGCGACTTGCAGCAGGTTGTCCGCATCGATGCGTTTGATGCGAGCTTTTCCGAACACACTGTCGGTGGCGATGCGAATCTGATGTCCGAGAAATGACTGGGCCGGGGTGCCGAGATCGCGCAGCGCCATCGCCAGCAGCGCCACCGCCGCCTGCTCGCCGGTGGCGAGCAGCACATCGACCTCGCGCGGCTGCGGGTCGGGCGACACCTCTCGCGCCAACCCCAGCAAGCGATTGGTCTCCCCGGCCATCGCGGAGACCGTGACCACGACTTGGTTGCCAGCCTGGTGCGTGGCCGTCACCCGCTCCGCCACTGCACGGATGCGCTCGGCGGTACCGACGGACGTGCCGCCGTATTTCTGCACGATCAATTGCATCTGTTCAACTTGTGCATCCACTCAACTCGTTATCAGCTCGATGTGCCCAGCGCTTCAAGCAGCGGATCATACCCAACCCCGTGCGCCGCCGCCACCAATTGACGTTCGGTTCCCCCCACGAATGTGAGTGAGACCTCCAGAAATTCCGTCAGCGGCTCGCCCAACCGTTCGAACCATTCGACCGCGCAGACACCGCGCCCATAGAGGTATTCGCGCAGCGCCAGCCGGTCAAATTCATTGGGCGCAAGTCGAAACAGGTCGATGTGGTACAGCGGCAGCCGCCCGCCACTGTACTCGTTCACTAGTGTAAAGGAAGGACTACGCACACGATCGGGATCGATTCCGAGCCCGATCGCCAAGCCGCGCACAAAGACGGTCTTGCCGGCACCGAGTTCACCGCGCAGCCCAATCAACTCGCCACCGTGGCACGTCGCGGCGAGACGGGCGCCCAGCGCGTGGGTTTCCTCTTCCGAACGAGTCACCCGTTCGATCCGCGCAGGCGTCGTCATCGCAGACGATGTACCTGGCCGACCCGACACGGTCCAGCCCGGACACGGGACCAAGAGCGAACCGCGGCGGTCGCGGCGTCGAGAGTCCGACGGATCGGCTGCTCGCGGGGGGACGCTTCGGGGGATAACCCGCGAGCCTGGCGGGATATCGGGTCCCATGCGCCACCACCCCAGGGCCAAAAGACCTGGACGGCGCAGGCGATCTGGAGTAACGGACAGCCGGAAGGTGAATTGGATGACCCGCGAAGCTCGCGTGATCAGTCTACTCGGCCTCGCGGGCTAATTCTTGTTAGGTGCACGAAGGACTGGTGAGGAAGCTATGCGAATTCCCGTATTCGTTTCCTGCCCGACGAAGCTGAGCTCGGCTCAAGACCGATCTCGAAGGCTGATCCTCAGTTTCCTAGACGACCTGCAACTCGAACCACGAGCTCTCGGCCGTTTTGACTACCCGAAGGATGTGCCGCTCAGGGAAGTTTACGTCATCGCCAAGCATTGTCATGGTGGAGTCATCTTGGGCTTCGAGCAATTCCAGGCGACGGCCGGAGTGTGGAAGCGAGGTACGAATGAAAAGGTGAAGTTGGCCAAGTCGACACCGGCCTCATTCCCATCTCCCTGGAATCAGCTAGAGGCAGGGATTCTCTTCGGGCTCAACCTGCCACTCCTCATCTTCCGAGAAGCAGACGTTTACGGCGGCGTATTTGACGTCGGCACAACCGAAGTCTTTGTACACTCGATGCCCCCTCCGCGGATGACTACGCACAAACGGAAGGAATTGAAGGAAGTCTTCCTAAAGTGGCACGCCGAAGTGAGTCGTGATTACTACCACTACGAGCGCGGCACCTAACCGCCGGTTGCAGCGGACGGCACTTCGCGCCGCCGCTGAACCGGAGCGTTGAGGCTGTAGAAAAACTGCGCGGGTCGGTGTAAATCAAGGGTCAGCGAGCATCTGGGGGATGTTCGGACGGCTGAGGTGATGGGGAGGGGCGGATGGCGCGGTACAAGCCGTACAATCTGAAGCAGGCCAAGATGA